>NZ_JBICJM010000036.1:0-249616 GCF_043103065.1 Vibrio sp. YQ_11
GTTATGGGCAAGGAAGAATTTCTAACTTATAGCTTTCGTTTGATGTAGTTGGCGGAGCATACAAAATACCGCACTGGGTTAAGCTACTATTTTTGTCGTCTCTAGCGGAAATTACGACTTCAATTTTTTCCTGTGATTGGGTTACTTTCCAATCACTTGTTCCATACTGATTATCTAGCTCAGCAACGAGTACGGCTAAGCTAGTTTCATCCGCATCTGGGTATCCATATCTAAATGTACAGCTCTTAGAACCATTAAGATTGCAACCTGGGAAAGGAAGACTTTCTGGGCCTTTACCTGATCCCGCGTCTGTGTGTTTGTTTGAAATGTATGGATAATGCTCTAATCCTACGATCGCCATTTTTCCATATCCGATCCCCAACGCCGACGCAATGGCACCTTTCATACCTTCTAAGCGGGCTTCGCGAGCATCGTTTTGTAAGTTTAAAAAACGTGGTGCGGCGGTGACAGCAAGAATGCCTAGTATCACAATCACCACTACTAACTCAATCAGAGTAAATCCAGTCTGTTTTTTCATATTATTTTCACAGCAAGTTAAAGGTAAAAAAGTAAATAACTGTACGCTTTTTTGTTGTGGAAATAAGTACAGTATTGATAAAAGGGTCAGCATTATAGAGCGATGCAAAATAAAGCGCTAGAGCTCGACATCAATCATTTTGATGATTTTATCAACGGTATATGTGTTGTTTTGGTGTACAGTGCATTCAGTTTTCTGTAAGAAAAGCCTTACGTTGGTAGTGAGGTTAGCGAAAATGAATGTTGTCTAAAAACAGACAAATAGATTGTCTTTTCATGGTCATTAAGGAATTCTACGCAAGGCGGGGTTAGGCAACTATCTCGAAATGCGATAAGTCTAGCGCCCTTATTGATCATCTGAATATAAGAACAATCTAGATGGAATTTGATTCGGTTAACTTGCTTGCGATGGGACTGATTTTTCTCGGTTCTTTTGTCCAAACTGCGATTGGTTTTGGCTTAGCCATTGTGGCCGCGCCATTGCTCATTCTATGGGCGCCCGAATATGTGCCTGCACCTATCTGTTTGGTCGCGTTGTTTATTTCGATCATGAATGCGCTGAAACACCGCAGTAGCGTCGAAATCGGTGGTTTAAAAATGGCATTGATTGGCCGAGTTCCCGGCTCTATTGCTGGTGGCTTCATGCTGTTCTTTGTCTCCACTCAAGCACTGACGTTGTGGATCGGTTTACTCGTTCTATTCGCGGTTATCGTCAGTGTGCTTCCGTTTCGTATTGAACCTACACCTCAGCGTATGACGTTAGCTGGATTTTTCTCCGGTTTGTTTGGTACCAGCTCGGCAATCGGTGGCCCTCCGATGGCATTGCTATTGCAGCATCAAGAAGCGAATCAGTTACGCGGTAACTTATCGGCATTTTTCGTATTCAGTTCTATCATCTCTTTGGTGGTTCAAATCCCAGCGGGCTTCTTTACGTTGCATCATCTTGTGATTACGATTCCGTTGCTACCAGCTGCCGGGCTTGGGTATTGGCTTGCGATGAAAACGACGCAATCGCTGCCGAAAGAAAAGATTCGTTTTGGTGCGTTACTGCTGTGTTTTGTGAGTGGCTTTACGGCAGTCGTACAAGGGCTGAACCTGTAACAATTAGGCGCGATGATAATCACTTTACAAACGCCTTTTGCGCTATAAAATCGCGTCACTTTTTCTTCATCTCAATGAGCAATAGCCTATGAATCATCGTCACTACGGCAATTTTATGGCTGCGTTATCCTTCGTTATTTGGGGATTACTGCCGGTTTACTACCGTTTTCTTCCTAATGCTGCAATGGATGAGTTGCTGGCATGGCGCATTATTGGCTCGGTACCCGTAGGGATTCTTATCGTCTACGCGGTGACTCGCCATTGGCCAAATTGGTCACAGGTGTGGCGAGATAAAAAGTCTCTTTGGTATACCTTTGTGGCAAGTAGCCTAATGTGTATTTCTTGGAGTGCATTTACGTGGGCGTTGACTCACCATCGAGTGATTGATGCAAGCTTGGGCTTTTTCATCGGGCCACTTGTGTCTGTCGCATTAGGTGTATTTGTTTTGGGAGACAAGCTTTCTAAGGGGCAATTAATTGCAATATTGCTCGCAACTTGTGGCGTGTTATACCAAGTGTTTCAATACGGGCAGCTACCGTTTGTTGCCTTAACAATGGGGCTTTTCTTTGCGCTTTATGGACTCTACAAAAAGAAAATTAGCTATGATTGGAGCACAACATTGTTTATTGAAGCGCTTGTTCTTGCGCCTTTCGCGTTGGGATATTTGCTGTTCAAACAATGGACGAGAGGCGAGCTGGCTTCTTACGTTGATACAACAACCTTATTGCTTTACTTCGGCAGCGCGCCAATCACGATTCTGCCTTTGATCTTCTACTCAATCGCGATTCGTATTACAAACTTATCGACGGTTGGTTTGATGCAATACATAGAGCCGAGCTTGCAGTTTATTCTTGCTGTCGTGTTCTTTGGGGAGCTGTTCGATGACGTTAAAGCGGTTACGTTTGCCTTTATCTGGGTGGGTTTGTTGCTCACGATCTTCGAAGGCGTTGCGAAAGGAATAAAGCGCAAAAAGTTGGCTAATCATTCGGTGTAGGTTGAATCCGGTTTAAACCAAGTTTGGGCTAAACCACGCTCGTTTTAGTTCATCGTGCATCCAAGTAAAACCAAACATAAAAGCGCTCAGTAGAGCGCTTTTTTATCACTGAAATTCAAGTTATGAATAGCGATGTTTTTCATTATTCGGCATCTTGAAGTTACTTAGGTATAGTGGATAGGTATCTGAATAGAAAGGACTCAACATGATCACTGCACTTTATGCCAGTATTCTGGCTCTACTTTTAGTTTGGTTAGCGTTTCAAGTCATCAAACAAAGGCGCCTTAACAAGGTTGCGTACGCAGATGGCGGCGTAGAAACACTGCAAATTGCCCGCAGCGCACAAAGTAACGCAAGCGAATACATACCCATTACGTTAATTCTTATGGCGTTGTTAGAGTTTAACGGCGCAGTACCTATTTGGATTCATCTTACCGGTATTATCTTTGTAATTGGCCGCATCATTCATGCCAGAGGTATCCTACAAGAGAGTTTTAAAGGAAGAGTGAAGGGCATGCAGCTGACGTTTCTCGTGATTGTGTCTCTTGTGGTTTTGAATATGTTTTACTTCCCTTACGGAAAATTGTGGTAAGTCTAAATAAGTTCCTATAGTGCCAATCTGTTTGCGAATTGCTAAATCGAGTTTGCAAATTGCAATGAAAACTGTGAGCAAACAGTCGCTATTGATGAAGTTTTAATGAAATTGATTAAATATCAGCCTGTTTCTATGCGCTTTAAAGTTGGCACGCCTCATGCTTTAGTACTACTGACCCTTTCTAAGCCGAGGGTCACCTAGCCAACTGACGTTGTTAGTGAACCCAATTGTTCACAAGTATATACAGCCAATCACACACCTTGTGGTTGGCTTTTTTTTATCTTCAGGTTTCCTATCTCTACACGCTATTAGGGTGTTTGCCTTATCGAATAAAACCAACAAGTGTGATAACTTGCGCGCGGTTTAAATGTAATTGGTTGTATTAATGAAGAAAACAATACGTGTAGTAGGTGTGGCATCTTTACTGTGCTGTCAGTCGGTTAATGCGATGAGCGAAAAAGACTGGGACGTTCTAACGGATATTGGCACTTACGGTTTAGTGGCAACCGCTGCCGCTGTGCCAGCTTATAAAGGCGATTGGGAAGGGTTCTGGCAAGCAGGATTGAGCATTGGCACTGCTTCTGGTGTTGGTTTGATTGGTAAAAAGACCATCGATGAAGAACGCCCAGATAAAAGTGACAACGACAGCTTTCCATCCAACCACACGGCAAACGCATTTGCTTCTGCGACCAACCTTTACTTGCGTTATGGATGGGAAGCCGGACTTCCTGCATACAGCATGGCAGCGTTAGTGGGCGTCGGCCGTGTTGAAGCCAAGAAACACTACTGGCGAGACGTGTTGGCAGGCGCGGCTTTAGGCACGTTGAGTGCTTATATTTTTACTGATGCGTATGACGAAAATGTACAGCTTGTACCTTGGGTGACCAGCGAGGATGCGGGTATCTCCATCACTTATCGTTGGTAAGGGTATGAGTTAGATATGTGAATCAAATGAAAAAAGCCTCGGAAATGTCCGAGGCTTTGTTGTTTATGAAGTTACTTAGAACTGCGCTTTAATCCAGATCATGCGGTGGTCAGATGAAACATCTTTACCATTACCGTATTTGCCGATGCGCGAATCGTTAAACAGTTTACGACCTTCTTCATAAGATGCAGACCAGTAAACGCCGGAATCAACCACGTTTAAGTTTGCAGAAGGCAAGGCGTAGTCTACACCTAAACCAAATGTTGAAGTGATACGGTTCGGGTATGGGTGAGTTGAGCTCTTTTCAACGGCGTGTTCAGCTGCGCCAAAGCTTGTTGGGTACAGGTTGCCGTTCATCACGTCTTGGTTAACCAGCGGATCACTATGCAGATCTTGCATGACAGAGCTAATACCATCGCCAGCAACTGGATCGAGGTTTTGGTCGCCCATCATGACGAATTTAGCACCGTTCGCCAAGCCACCTTGTTTACCTGCATCGTCGTAGAAAAATTCTTTTCCTTGGATGTAATGGTGCCAAAATTCCACTTCCGCTGCGTTTTGCGCTTGGTTTTTACCAGGATCGAAAACTGGTGGTGTAGGGTGCGACATCAGAAGATGAACAACCTCATTACCATTGCTGGTCGGGATGATAATTGGTGCATCTACGTGGTTTTTAGAAGAGAGGCGTACTTGAGCCCATTCCTCTGCAGAGTACCACTCATCGCCACACTTCATGTTGTCTGGAATTTTTTGTGAGCCGTCACAGATAGTAATGGTTGGGATTTTCGCGCCTTCTAAATCTTTCCATTTAAACTCTTGGAAGGTTCGTGTATTTGCCGTATCAATTTTGTACTTAGACATTAGGGCAAAGGCGTATTGGCCATGGTACATGCCAAAGCCCCATGCATCCCCCGGCATTTGGCCGGCAGTGCCGTTGTTGTCGAGGTCAAAATCGCTCAACAAACCTGTGTTGGTAGAGTAAGACTCCGCGTAAGGGTATTCGATAGGTTCGAGGTTTGCTTCTTCGCCCGCGCCATCGAGACTTTGTGCAACAGACAGGTAGTTCTTTTGGAAGCCTTCAAGGGCTGCTTTGTCTTCGCCTGTTCCGTCGTTGTTGTATTCCGCCATCATCAGTACATCAGGGCGATTCTTTTGAATGATCGCAGCAACGTTGCGAATTTGAATGACCTTTTCCGCAGTGGTTTTATCTTCAGCTGCGATGGATCCGTCTAAATAGGCTGTAACCAATGCAGCTTGCTGCGCTGGTTCAATTTGCATTTCATTTACTAAAGCTTCGAAGGTCGCGCGGTCAAAAGAGAGGTTGTAGGTGGCAATCTTTACTTCAGTTGGCTGAACGTTTACGTATTTCGTGTCGTCGTCATTGCAGCCAGTCAGTAAAGCGGCACCGATAAGGAGAGCGAGAGAAGTTTTAATTGTTTTCATGGGTACGTCATACCTTATAATTGATTCGGGCAAATATTAATAACATCAGTAATATTTGTAAGCGATATGAATCACACAAACGTTTGCATAATTACATATACAATCAATTTTTGTGTGATTTGTGCAATAAATGCGACAGTTTCAACATCAAAAGGTTATATGCAAGTTGTTAAAGGCATGTGTCGAGAGCGTTGAATCGCCATAAACTCATCCATAAGGTCTATAAATTCCTGTGCTAGACTCAATGAACAGAATAAGATCAATAAGCCTAACGTCCTGTTAAGGGATTATTCGGCGCATAAAATCTGTCAGTTTGGCTTTGCTATTTGTGCAAAATAGGGGACTTACCGATGGATCTAGGATCAAAATATCAGCGCAAGCTCGCAGTTGGCTTGGTGTTGGCGTCACCACTTCTTGTTTCACCTTCTCTCTCTGCCGCTCAGTTGGAGCGATTAGAGCCAAATCATGGACGTGTGGTTTCTCTCGAAAAGCAAAACCTTGCCGCGACCCAAAATGTCGCCAAAGCGCTTGGATTAAAGCCGGGCAATAATGTTCAAAAGCTTAAAGCCAACCAAGACAAAAATGGTGATGTCCACGTTCGGTATCAACAAACCTACAAAGGAATTCCGATCTGGGGAAAACAGATCGTTTTACACCGGGATAAACAAGGGAAAATCAAACGCTTTGGTGGTACGTTAGTTCATGATATCGGGCAAGACATTTCTAACACGACTCCTCAGCTCAACCTTGAAAGAATAAGAAGCAAAGTACAAAAGCCGTATTTGGATGTTGGCTATCACATCGAAGATCAACAACAGGGATTGCGTATTTATATCGATGACAAAGACGTTGCGCATTTAGCCTATGAGATCCAGTTTTTTGCCGATTCTGAACAAGCGGTAAACCCCACTAGACCAACTTATCTCGTGGATGCTAAATCCGGTGAAGTGCTGTTGCAGTATGAAGGATTAGCTCATGTAGAAGCAGATGGCCCGGGAGGCAATCAAAAGATTGGTTTCTATGAGTATGGTAAGGAATACGACCCGTTACTTGTTCAGCAGTCGGGGAGCACTTGTATCATGGATACGCCTAATATCGTCCAAACCATCAACCTAGATGGCCGAACTTCAGGTAGTGTTCACACCTTTACTTGTCCAACGAATACGGTCAAAGAGATCAATGGCGCGTACAGCCCATTAAACGATGCGCACTACTTTGGCAAAGTGGTATACGACATGTACAAAGATTGGTTGAATACTGCTCCCTTGACGTTTCAGCTGCAAATGCGAGTCCATTACCGCAAGCGATATGAAAATGCCTTCTGGAATGGATCGAGTATGACATTCGGCGACGGAGCGAGTTACTTCTATCCGTTAGTGAGTTTGGATGTCTCCGCGCATGAGGTCAGCCACGGGTTTACAGAGCAAAATTCTAACCTGATTTATTCAGGTCAATCTGGCGGTATTAATGAAGCGTTTTCGGATATGGCTGGCGAAGCAGCAGAGTTCTATTCCCGAGGTTCAAACGATTGGAAAGTCGGATTTGATATTCGTAAGTCTCCAACTGGCGCATTACGTTACATGGACAACCCTCCGTTAGACGGACGCTCGATTGACCACGCGTCTCAATATGTCAGTGGTATGGATGTTCATTACTCCAGTGGTGTGTTTAACAAGGCGTTTTATCTGTTAGCCGTCGAGTATGGTTGGGGCACTGAAAATACCTTCAAGGCATTTGCCCACGCGAACCAAAACTATTGGACACCAAGCGCGACGTTTGATTCAGCTGCCGCTGGCGTATTGGCGGCGGCGCAAGACTTAAGCTTACCTGCGAGTGATGTGACGGCGGCTTTTGCCCAAGTTGGCGTGTCGACGGATGGTGGTGTCGTTGAACCACCTTCAAGCGCTTGTGATGCTGTGTCGTTGAGTAATGGGACATCAAGCAATATCGAATCTGCTTCGACAGGGCAGTGGCACTGCTTCACTATTGATGTGCCAGCAAACGGTTCAGACTTAACCATCACGACCGCAGGTTCAAATGGGGATGCCGACCTCTACGTAAAGTTGGGCAGTGCGCCAAGTTTGTCAAACTACGATTGTCGCTCTATCAGCTCGAATAGTAACGAAGTGTGCAGTTTTGCTACGCCAAGTGAAGGGACGTGGCATATTGGGGTTTACGCGTATAGCGGTATCAGTAACGTGAGTGTAACCGCGAGTTATACAGAACAAGAAGCCCCACCACCTTCTGGCGGTGTGACAACACAATCCATCAACAATGGCAAAACGTGGACGGCGATTGTCACGGGCTCAGGATTGCTTGGTGGCGTGTGGAACAACAACCCTAGTGATTCATGTGGCAATGATAGCGAGTGTAGCAAATCGGGTATTGATAAAAAAACTGGTTCGGTAAGCTTCACGCTGAGTGATGGGCAAACTTTTGTCATTCTCAAACCATAGCGACAAAGCATATTTCCTAAGGCTCTGAAATTCTCAGAGCCTTATTTTTCTCTTACGAATTTTTGATTATACTCGAGGGCCACACAGAAGTGAGGACGACCTCACCGCTCTATCTTTTCTCGGGGACGACCCCAATCTCGTTGGGAAATATGACATGGCTTGGGGAATTCTCTTCATTGCGGGCTTGTGTGAAATCGCATGGGCTGTCGGTCTTAAATATTCACAAGGGTTTACCAAATTTGGCGCTTCGGCGTTCACCATCGTTTTTATGTTGTTGAGCTTTTGGCTGCTTGGTATCGCGTTAAGAACCTTACCTTTAGGCATCGCTTATGGCGTCTGGGTTGGCATTGGCGCAATAGGCACGGCAATCGTCAGTATTTACTTGTTCAATGAGCCAGCAACGCTAATTAAAGCACTGAGTTTATTGATGATTGTGGCAGGTATTGCAGGGTTAAAAATCTCAGCTTAACGCTGGGTTAAACATAAAAGAAAAGCCAGAGTCGACTCTGGCTTTTTTGCATTTAAATATCTTGCCCGAGGCGTTAAGCGCTGCGCTTAATAAAAAGCAACCGTAAATGATGGCCGAACACATTGATCAATGCGCCCGCTACAATTAACGCGCCGCCAATGTATGTCCATAGTGATGGAAGTTCGCCAAAGAACACAATTCCTAACAGTACCGAAAAGACAATCTGCACGTAAGAGTAGGCTGATGCTTTACCTGCTTGTTGAGTTTGCATCGCCTTAGTCAGCCCAAGTTGACCAATTTGAGTGAACACGCCGACCAATACCAACATACACGTCAGGTAAAGATCTGGCATGACAAAGTTATCCCCCATAAACAGGATGGACGTTGGTAGCGCCACAAGCGGGAAGTAGAAAATGATCACCGAGCTGTCTTCGGTTTGGCTGAGCTTTCTTACAATGACATAAGCGATAGAGCTACCAAAAGCACCTAAAATAGCAATCATCACACTGAACATTGGAAGTGTTTGTGCAGATTCTACGCCGGTTTCTGGCCGAACCATGACGTAGACGCCGAGCAAACATAGCGCAATACAAATGAAGGTTGTGGGCTGAATTCGCTCTTTCAAAAAAATGACAGCGAGCAGCGCCGTAAATACCGGATGAATGTATTGGAAGATGGTTGCTTCTGCCAAAGGTAACGTGGTCACCGAATAGTAAACACACATCAGCGCGAAGGTGCCCACCGCACCACGCGCTAAGAGTAGTGGTTTGTTGTTGCCCCAAACAGAGATTCGTTTTCGTTTCACATCTAAATAACTGATCACTAAAGAAACGAGTGCTCTTGCTGCAACGATTTCAAAGACAGGGATACCATGAAGACTGACATGCTTTACCGTGGCCGACATTAGCGCAAACCCGAAAGCGGAGAGCACCATAAAGCGCACACCAATGGGAACCATAGTGTTGAGTGAATTAGACATTTTACTGCTCATTTGTTGCGACAGATCGCACTTTAGCATACTCAACAGACAAAATGATCGGCGGCATTCAAACATCTCTGCCGAGAGAAAGAATAAGCGGTAGACTGTGGGTTCTCAATCAATCTATCTATCTTTCTTTCGCGCATGGAGCGCATCTAGGAAATATCTAGATATTTAAGGAGCATACATGATCCCAATACAAGCGACGCATGTCTCTGGCGTTGTCATCTCTCGAATTGATGGCGTAGATAAAATTCTGTTACTCAAACGCGTTAAAGGCGGGTATTGGTGCCATGTGGCTGGTGGTGTAGAGGCTGGTGAAACAGGATGGCAAACCATTCTGAGAGAGCTAAAAGAAGAGACGCAGATTGACGATGTTGAGTTACATAAGGCGGACTTTTTAGAACAGTTCTACGAAGCGAAGGAGAACCGAATCTTGGTCATCCCATGCTTTGTGTTATTTTGTCCGCCAAACCAACCTGTGGTGCTTAATGAAGAACACACGGAATATCGCTGGTGTTCGCTGGAAGAAGCAAAGCAGCTTACGCCGTTTGCCAATCAACATCATCTCTATGATCATGTTTGGCAATACTATGTTGATGTGGAGTCGCTGACACCGTATACATTGATCGAGCAAAACAGCTAGGAAAGGGCTACAAGGACGTGACTCATAAAATTTCTGTGCGAGCAGCACAAAAGCAGGATTCTGCAACCATCTTAAGATTTGTTAAAGAGTTAGCTCGTTACGAGCATTTAGAACATGAAGTTAAAGCCAGCGTCGAAGACGTTGATCGAGCGATTTTCGGCGAAGATTCGACGACACACGCAGTGATTTGTTATGTGAACGAAGAACCGATAGGATTCGCCGTCTACTTTTTTAACTACTCAACATGGCTTGGAAAGAACGGACTCTACTTGGAAGATCTATATGTTTCTTCTGAGTACCGAAATGTTGGTGCTGGGAAAGCGTTGTTAAAGCATTTGGCGAATATTGCCATTGATCGTGGTTGTGGCCGTTTTGAATGGGCTGTATTGGATTGGAACCAACCTGCCATCGATTTCTATCAGTCAATCGGTGCAGAGCCTCAAGATGAATGGAAGATCTATCGACTGGCGGGAGATGCATTGCAGCGCTTTGCTAAAGGATGATGTGAATGGGAGATTCGATGTATCCACACGACTATCAAGGGAATGGCTCGCAAGTGCGCTTTTCCATCTCGGAAAGGGTCTCAATTGAGCCTCTAACCACCAAACATGCGACGGTTTTACTGGAAGTGGTGAACACGTATCGAAACAGCCTATCTGGCTATTTACCTTGGACGGACTTTGTGACCAACCGCAGAGAAGCAGTGAACTACATTTCTCAGCGCGTGAACAGCAAAGCATTAGATGCCCACTGGTGCGCGATTTATTTTGATGAGCAGTTTACGGGCGTTATTGGTATCAAGGGTGTGGATTCGCACACACACGTCACTGAGATTGGCTATTGGTTGGCGAACAATGGGCGAGGACACCGAGTGATTGACCAAGTGCTTGCGGTTCTGATTCCTTTTTTAAAGCAGAAAGGGCATGCGCAGTTCATCCAATTCCACTGTATGGAAGATAACATTGCCAGTATCAATATTGCTGAGCGTGCTGGTGCCACATTAAAAGAATACGTTGATCACGAGTTCGAGACGCTTGACCGCTCTCAACGATTAGGCATTTATGAATTGCGTCTGACTTAGCTCCAAACCCACCGATATTTTAATCAGAGTTCGAACTCTAATTTCGCGAGCGCTACAATAGTAACATTGTTGCGCTCGTGTTAATTTGGAGCGTCATTGATCGAAACTAGGCTAGGAGAAACATCATGAACGCAATCGCAGAGGTTGACGTGGACAACTCGTTACAGCAAAGCCTCGACCGCTTAAAAACGGCGTATGCCGCCGAACCTTATCCTAGTTTGGATGAACGTAAGCAGCGCCTTATTATGCTAAAACAAGCGCTTATCGCGAACAAACAAGCGTTGGTGGAAGCGCTGAGTGACGATTTTGGTTATCGTTCAGAATTTGATACCGCAATGACCGACGTTTTGCCGACGGTCTCGCACATCAATTACACCCTCAAGCGGCTAAAAAAATGGTGCAAACCTAGTAAACGTGAATCAGGCCTGTTGCTCGCTCCGTCGAAAGTGACCGTTCAATATCAGCCACTCGGCGTTGTCGGGATCATTTCGCCGTGGAACTTTCCTGTTATTTTGAGCCTTGCGCCTTTAGTGACTGCTTTGGCCGCAGGCAACCGTGTGATGATGAAGCTCAGCGAATTTACGCCCAAAACCAATAAAGTCATCGTCAATATTTGTCGCGAGCTGTCGGGATATGTCGAAGTATTTGAAGGTGAAGCAGACGTTGCACAAGCATTCAGCCAACTGCCATTCGATCATCTTTTGTTTACTGGCTCGACAAATGTTGGCCGCGCTGTGGCAAAAGCAGCGGCAGAAAACCTGACTCCAGTGACGTTAGAACTGGGTGGGAAATCTCCGGTGATCATCGCAGAAGATGCAGACATGAAGAAAACCGTTGATGCAATTTTGTTTGGTAAATGCATCAATGCGGGCCAGATTTGTGTGGCGCCTGATTACGCGTTTGTACCGCAAGAACGCGTCGAAGAGTTCATCACGCTGTTCTTAAAACGTTTTGAAAAACTCTATTTGAAATCCAACAAGAATCAAAAGCTGACCCATATTATCAACCAACGACAGTATGAGCGTTTGACTGCGTTGCTTGAGGATGCCAAAACCCAAGGCGCAAGCCTCCATACCGTTGAAGCGTCACCTCAAGAGGAACGGCTTTTGTACCCTCATTTGGTCACAAACGTGTCAGCGGATATGCGAATCATGCAAGAGGAAATCTTTGGGCCATTTCTACCCATCAAGCCCTACAAAGCGGTAGATGAAGCGATTGACTACATTAATCAGCACCAGCGGCCACTTGCGCTGTATGTTATGTCGGACGACAAATCGACCATCAAACATATCGTGCGCAACACACACAGTGGCGGAGTCGGCATTAACGATACGGTATTACACGTTGGCGCTGAAGATGCACCTTTCGGTGGCATTGGGCAATCAGGCATTGGTCATTATCACGGAGTGGAAGGATTCAGAACCTTTAGCCATGCGAAAACCGTACTCCACACGCCGAAATGGCTGCCAAGAACGGGGGCTTTAATGCGTCGCAGAGCAATGGCGATAAAAGCGATTCAAAAGATTTTTGTTCGATAGTGATTGGATTGATAAAAAACCGCCCAAACGGGCGGTTTTTTGGTTTCTATGCGTTCTAAATTGCGGATTACCAAAGGCCGAGAAGCTTCCACCACGCACCGCCAACAAAAACAAAGATTGGAATGACGATGAGTGAGAAGATAAACCCGATTTTCCACCAGTTTTGCAGAGTGTGGAAACCAGCACCAAACAAGATTGGCGCAGGGCCAGACGAGTAATGCGTGGTCGACATATACAAGTTGCTGAAAATACCAAGAACAATCGCAGCAAGCATCGGAGGCGCGCCAGCAGAGATCGCAATAGCCAAGAACGCGGAATACATCGCACTGATGTGTGCCATTGCACTAGCCATCAAATAGTGGCTGTAGTAGTAAACCAAAAGAAGCACGACGATGGTTGTCACCCAGCCAAAGCCGGACAGTGACTCGGCCATAGACTCGCTGAACCAGCTGATGAATCCGAGTTTGTTGAGTTGCGCAGCCATCATTACCAATACAGCGAACCAAGTTATGGTGTGCCATGCTTCTTTTTCGCCAAGAACGGCGTCCCATGTGATAGTGTGAGTGAGAAGCAAGAAAACTAACCCAAGTAAAGCCGTAACCGTTGCATGAATGCCTAATGTTGGGCCCAATACCCAAAGTGAAACCATACCGATAAAAGTGATACAAACCATCAGCTCGTCACGCGTCATTTTGCCCATTTCAGCCAGCTTTTGACGTGCAATTTCACGCATTTCTGGTGTCTTCTTTAGCTCTGGTGGAAACACCATGTACATCACGAGTGGGATGAGGAACAAACACAACAAACCAGGGACGATCGCCGCGGTTGCCCAGCCAGCCCATGTGATTTCAACGCCTTGTTCTTTTGCGAAGTTAGCGGCGAGTGGGTTACCTGCCATAGAGGTTAGGAACATCGCACAAGTAATCGCGTTACATTGGAAGATACATTGCACCAAAAATGCGCCGATTCGGTTCTCAGTACCTTTTTCTGGGTCGGAATCATAAGCACTCGCAACCGAGCGAAATAGCGGAGAAATAATACCGCCACAACGTGCTGTGGTACTTGGGGTTGCAGGTGCAAACAGCAAATCAGTCAACACTAAGCCGTAAGCAAGGCCTAATGAGTTGTGACCAAGTTTAGAGATAAACCAGTATCCGACGCGTCGACCAAAGCCGGTGGTAATAAAACCGCGAGAGATAAAGAACGCAGCTGCAATCATCCAAATCGTTGGGTGCGCGAAGCCAGTTAGTGCGGTTTTGATTGGCAGTACGCCAAGCAGTGTCGTGAGCGTCAAACCCATCAAGGCCATCGCGCCAAGAGGAAGTGGGGCGAGGATCAAGCTTAGTACGGTGGTGACGAATATCGCCATCATTTGCCAAGCTTGATCGGTGAGTCCTTCTGGGGTTGGGATAAACCATAAGATGCAGCCTATCGCGACCAGTAGAAGCATTTTCATTTGGGAACTATTCATACATCCATCTCCAAGTTATTTTTCTTCATCATAGGGTTTGGAAATGGCAAAAAACTGAGAAAAATCAATTTCATCAACGACGTACTTGAGCTCTTTATCAATTTGCATGTCACGACAAAATCTGTTTGAAAAATAATTGAGAATAAACGCATTAAATTAATAAAAGTCATAAAAATCACCACTGAGATCCGCGTCAAAATTCATGGTGAGAGCCCCTAAGTCGAATAAGGAATTGCGGTAAGCTTAGGGTAAGTCATCTCTTGGAATCCTATCGTGCCGTTTGCTTCTTTTTCTTTTACTAAACAACTGGCCGTATTGCTTAGTGGTGTAATGCTATTGGGCATGTTGAGTTGGTGGAGTTACAGTGCTCATCAGTTGGACGACATCCTCACTCATCAAATCAGCCTGCGTGCTCAAGTTCAGTCGCAGCAGCTCTCGCAATTGTCCAGCCTTATTGCCGCTGTTGGGTCTGGTAGCGCAAGCAAAACGTCAGAAATCATCAATGCGGTTCAGGCGGTGAGTGATGCGGACTTTATCACTGTGAGTGATCGCGCAGGAATTCGGCTGGCACATCCTGTCGCTGAACGCGTTGGTCTGCCTGTATTGGGAGGTGACATTGAAAGAGCGCTGGAAAACGGTGAGTCCTACCTTTCTTATGGCGTGGGATCTTTAGGACCATCGGTTCGTTACATATCTCCCATTTTTTCCAATGAAGGCGATGTGATTGGCATGATCAAAGTTGGCTATTTGATTGATACTTTGGATCTCTGGACAAGCGAACGGTTATTGCCCTTGATATCGTTCGGAATCATTGCCGTCGCTATTTGTATTTGGTTGTCTTGGAAGTTTTCTCGCTATGTTCGTACTCAAATGCAAGAGTTAGAACCTTGGCAGCTTAAGCAGGCATTAAAAACGCATCAAGGCGTGCTGCAAGCGACGTATGAAGGATTGGTCGCGATAAACTCCGAGGGAAGTTTGTATCTTATTAATGATTCCGCTCGCGCTATGCTCAACTATCATCAAGAGCTTGGCAACGTATTTACCGACGGGATAGATAACCCTGAAAGTTTTTCGCTGAAAGGTGACGATTACATTAATGGATTGATTCGCGTGAATGGTAAAAATTTGGTGATGAACAGAGTTACGCTTCGTACGTCGACAGGTGAACCTTATGGCGCAGTGTTTAGCTTGCGTGACCAAAATGAGATGCACGTACTCTCGGAGAAAATCAGTCAGGTGACGCAGTACATGGAGAACATGCGCGTTGCGCGTCACGAGTATCAAAATAAGCTTTCGACTATCTCGGGTCTCTTACAAATGGGGGCTTACGATAAAGCGCTTTCAGTTTGTTTGTCGCAAGCGAAAGCCAGTCAATCACAACTGGATTCGCTACATGCGCTGAATAGCAGACCGGCCTTGTCAGCCTTGATTTTGGCAAAGGCGAGCAAAGCCAACGAACTGGGTGTGGCACTGAGCATTGACTGCCAAAGTGATTTGAGCGCACTGTCTCGCCGTTTGTCAGAAGAACAATTGTGTGGGTTGATTGGCAATTTAGCTCAAAACGCTTTGGAAGCGGTGAAAGGACAAGAAAACGGTCACGTACACATCGGTATTTCAGAATCGGCTTGTGAGTACACCATTCAGGTTTCGAACAATGGCCCGCTGATCGAGAGTGAGTTTGATGCGTTGTGCGAATTGGGCTTTACCACTAAGCAAAACAAAGCCGATCATGGAGTAGGCATGTACCTTGTACGTTCCATCGTTGAGCAAGGCAATGGGCATATGGAGTTGGACAGTGACGAGCAAGAAACCGCGTTTACGATCTATTTTCCCAAGGAGTTAGGATGATAAAAGTAGTCATAGTGGAAGATGATCCCAACATTGCAGAGCTTCATCACCATTTCATTGAGCAAGTGGAACAATATCAAGTCGTCGGTATTGCCGGCAGTATTCACATTGCCCAGCAGCTAGTGACGCATACTAAGCCGGATTTGGTCATCGTCGACAACTACTTGCCAGACGGGCAAGGTGTCGAGCTGGTTTATCAATGGTTAGAGAGCGACCAGAAACCAGAATGCATTTTGGTCACGGCGGCCAATGACGCATCTACGGTTCAAAAAGCCCATCGTTTCGGCGCATTTGATTACCTCGTCAAGCCCGTTGATTACTCAAGACTAACCGAAAGCTTGCTCCGTTTCGCAAAGGTCAAAAACCATATGCGTAGCCAAGAGAGTTTTCGACAGTCGCAGCTTGATGACTTGTTCCATCTTGGAAAAGGCACGCCAACGGATTTGGCTGGTTTAGATCCTTTTATGTTCCGTCAGGTGGTGGGCCTGTTTACGCACGTGCATGTCGAGCACACCGCATTGAGTGTGTCGGAAAGTTTAACCATCAGTAAGAGTACGGCTCGTCGTTATTTGGATAAAGCCGTTGAACAAGGTGAGTTGGTGGCCTTTTTAGAACACGGGAAAGTAGGGCGACCGACTCGGGTTTATCGCAATAAGTTAGTCTCAGAAAGCTAAGTGTTTGAGATAAAGAATAAAGAAAGGCTCTTGTTGAAAGAGCCTTTTTCACGAAATGTCGACATATTTTGGCAAGTTTAATGCAGAACTTCACTGCTGAATCTTAAGTATTTGCAGTCGTTCATCAAATCTTTAAATGCCTTTCTATCCAGCTTAATCAGAGTTTCATGATCGCCGGCTTCGAGATAGACATGTTCCAAATTTGCTAACCTTTCATCGCAAACTGTCGACATGTGGTAAGGGCTACCAATCGGCGGAATAGCGCCGTGTTCACAATCGGTGAAGAGTCGATAAACCATGCGCTCTTTCACCAGATGGAAGGTGGCGTTAAATTCGTCGTTTAATCTCGACAAACTGATTTTGTTGTTGGCAGGTAAGACCGCCATTATATGACGCCCTTCATGATCCTCAAGAATCACACCTTTTGCGATATTCATTAAAGGCACACCTGCGGCAACACCACTTTGTAGCGAGCTATGACTGTGGCTGTGATTCACGGTTTGAAAGTGAATGTTATGCTCAGTCAAATATTCATCTAATCGGGTTGCAATCGTCATATAGCCTCCACGTGTATGAGACCCATAAAGAGTATAGGAGAGGACGGTCGCAATCGCGCATTTTACTCCGCTTGCACTGACGCTCTTTGGCTCCTGTTCTACGCTTATTTGAAAGCCAGCGACAAAGCATGGTGAAAAACAATAACTAGGGGGCAACATGAGCAAGCCAATCATCGCCGATAACAAGCCGATCAAAGTCGAATTGAAGGCCGGGCAAGAATACTATTTTTGCCGTTGTGGGCGATCAAAAAAGCAACCTTATTGTGACGGCTCGCATTCTGGAACTGGGATGAAGCCAATGAGCTTTACTGCGGAAAAAGATGAAGATGCTTATCTCTGCCAGTGCAAGCACACCGCCAATGCGCCTTTTTGCGACGGTACGCATAAACGATTTACTACCGAGCAAGTGGGCAAAGAAGGCCCCGATCAAAAACGAGAGAAAAGTGAAAAGCTCGCCGCTGCCAATACTCAAGAGGAGCCAACTCTAGAATTTATTCACCAACTTGCCAGAGAAGGGCTCTCTAAGCTCGGTCATCATGGGCCGATGGCTGCAATGGGCGTGCCTAGGCACTTGTTACCACATTGGGATGCAATACAAATCATGGTGGCGCAAATGGCGACACAACCGCTGTTGGAAGACGTTCCCGTGTCTACCGAATTGATTGTGGGGCCAAACGCACGTAAGCCGCTCAAGCTCGCCATTCCTTTATTGGTGTCGGACATGAGTTTCGGTGCGCTTTCGGAAGAAGCGAAAATTGCGCTGGCAAAAGGTGCGGAGTTAGCTGGAACTGGGATTTGCTCCGGGGAAGGCGGCATGTTGCCAGAAGAGCAAGCTGCTAATTCTCGATATTTTTATGAGCTAGCTAGTGCTAAGTTTGGCTACGACGAATCCAAGCTCTTAAAGGTTCAAGCATTTCACTTTAAAGGCGGACAAGGTGCGAAAACGGGGACAGGAGGCCATCTTCCTGCCAACAAAAACGTTGGTAAGATCTCTCAGGTGAGGGGCATTCCTGAAGGGCAACCTGCAATATCGCCACCAACCTTTACCGATCTTCATACTACTCACGATTTCAGAAAGTTTGCCGACAGAGTTCGTGGCATTACTGGCGGTATTCCGATTGGCTTTAAATTAAGTGCTAACCATATTGAGCAAGACATCCAGTTTGCGCTTGATGCGAGTGCCGATTACATCATTCTCGATGGCCGTGGTGGTGGCACGGGCGCGGCACCAACCATGTTCCGTGATCACATTAGCGTCCCGACTATTCCTGCGTTAGCTCGTGCACGTAAATATTTAGATGAAAAAGGCGCAAGTGACCGCGTCACGTTAATCATCACTGGTGGACTTCGCGTTCCTATGGATTTTGTCAAAGCGTTAGCGCTCGGTGCAGACGGCGTGGCGATAGCGAATAGCGCGATGCAATCAATTGGTTGTGTCGCAGCTCGTATCTGCAACACCAATAACTGTCCGGCTGGCATTGCGACACAAAATGCCGATTTGAGGCAGCGTCTCGATATTGAAAAATCGTCTCAACAACTGAAAAACTTCTTTGAATCATCGGTTGAGCTCATGCAAGTGATGGCAAGGGCGTGCGGTCATGATTCACTCAGCCAATTCAATGTTCGGGATTTAGCGACGTGGGATCAAAACATGGCGAGATTGTCTGGCGTTAAGTATTCAGGGGTAAATCCAATCTGATCTGAATCCATATAAAACGCATATATGTACATGTTTGGTAACAGTAAAAGCTTGTAAACAGCGTGCAAATTTTGAAGAAAAAGACTTCTTTCTTGCGTCAAGTGGACTACGCTGTTTTGGTCAGGTATTCAATGTTTTTCGCATTGAGTAGAGAATGAGTAGCCAAGGAGGCTACAAAATAAAGGAGTACAATATGAGCAATACAAACGGCGGTTCAGTAGGTAAATGTCCAGTTATGCATGGTGGACAAACATCTACAGACAAGTCGGTGATGGATTGGTGGCCGAATGCCTTAAACTTAGACATCCTGCATCAGCACGACTCCAAAACGAATCCATTTGGTCCAGATTTTAATTACAAAGAAGAACTTAAAAAACTGGACGTCGACGCACTCAAGCAAGACTTAAAAGACCTAATGACAAACAGCCAAGAATGGTGGCCAGCAGACTGGGGACACTACGGCGGTTTGATGATTCGTATGGCATGGCACGCGGCTGGTAGCTATCGTATCGCAGACGGACGTGGTGGTGCCGCAACCGGTAACCAACGCTTTGCCCCTCTCAACTCTTGGCCAGATAACGCCAACCTAGACAAAGCACGCCGACTTCTTTGGCCGATCAAGAGAAAGTACGGCAACAAATTAAGCTGGGCCGACCTGATTATTCTCGCAGGTAACATGGCTTATGAATCGATGGGCTTTAAAACCTTTGGTTTTGGTTTTGGTCGCGAAGATATTTGGCATCCAGAAAAAGACACCTATTGGGGTTCTGAGCAAGAGTGGCTTGCGCCAAGTGGCGCGAAAAACAGCCGTTACTCCGGAGAGCGTGATTTAGAGAACCCACTTGCAGCAGTAATGATGGGCTTGATCTATGTGAACCCAGAAGGGGTGGATGGCAATCCAGATCCACTGAAAACGGCGCAAGACATGCGAGTGACATTTGCGCGCATGGCAATGAACGATGAGGAAACTGTTGCACTAACGGCTGGTGGTCATACCGTGGGTAAATGTCACGGTAACGGTGATGCTGCCAACCTTGGTCCAGATCCAGAAGGTGCTGACGTGCATGAACAAGGCCTTGGTTGGATGAACCACAAGACTCGTGGTATTGGTCGTGACACGGTAACAAGTGGTTTGGAAGGGGCTTGGACAACGCATCCGACTCAATGGGATAACGGTTATTTCTATTTGCTCTTCAAATACGATTGGGAACTGAAGAAGAGCCCAGCCGGTGCTTGGCAATGGGAGCCTATCGACATTGAAGAACAAGACAAACCTGTTGATGTGGAAGATGGCTCTAAGCGCTACAATCCAATCATGACCGATGCCGATATGGCACTCAAAATGGACCCTGAATATCGCAAGATTTCAGAGCGTTTCCAACAAGACCCTGCATACTTTGAAGATATGTTTGCCCGTGCGTGGTTCAAACTGACTCACCGTGATATGGGACCAAAATCGTGCTACCTAGGCCCAGATGTACCTAGCGAAGATCTGATTTGGCAAGACCCAACGCCAGCAGGCAAAACGGACTACAACGTCGATCTTGTGAAAGGCAAAATCGAAGCGAGCGGCTTGTCTATCGCTGATTTGGTCGCCACCGCTTGGGACAGTGCCCGTACTTATCGTGGTTCTGACCGACGTGGCGGCGCAAATGGCGCGAGAATTCGTTTGGCTCCGCAAAAAGATTGGCAAGGTAACGAGCCTGAGCGTCTAAGTCGTGTTCTTGCTGTGCTAGAAAGCATCGCAGCAGAAGAGGGCTGTAGCGTTGCTGATGCTATCGTGCTTGCTGGTAACGTAGGTATTGAACTGGCTGCGCGAGCGGCGGGTCATGATGTATCTGTGCCTTTCGCACCAGGTCGAGGCGATGCTTCTCAAGATATGACGGATGTGGAATCGTTCGAAGTGCTTGAACCTGTGGCTGACGGTTTCCGAAATTGGTTGAAGAAAGACTATGTGGTGAAGCCGGAAGAGTTGTTGCTCGACCGAGCGCAGCTTATGGGTTTGACAGCACCAGAAATGACGGTACTGATTGGTGGTTTACGCGTTCTGGGTAGCAACTACGGTGGCAGCAAAGATGGCGTCTTTACCGACCGCGTGGGTACGTTATCGAACGATTTCTTCGTAAACCTCACCGATATGGCTTACACATGGAAGCCAACGGGTGAGAACCAATACGAAATTCGTGATCGTAAAACAGACCAAGTGAAATGGACGGCGACTCGAGTGGATCTTGTCTTTGGTTCAAACTCGATTCTACGTTCGTACGCGGAAGTGTATGCGCAAGATGATAATCAGGAAAAATTCATCCATGATTTCGTCGCTGCATGGACGAAAGTCATGAACGCGGATCGTTTTGACTTGCAATAATTGAAACGATGTTCATCGATAGATGCGTAAATAAAGTTGATGAATAAGTAAGAGAGGCGGGCGCAATGCTCGCCTTTTTCTTTACGTGGCTTTTTACTTTGTTTGAAAGTTAAGCTCATTTGAACCATAATCATCAGACCATATGAACTAAAGGAGCTTGATATGGCAACTGCAGCATTAAAAAGCTTCAAACCGAAACAACCTCATAAAGCTAATTTCTGGTTTATGTTGGGTATTGAAGACGCCGAGACAGGTCGCACTGATGCGGTTCACAAAGGTTTTGAGCCTAAGGTGTATCGCAATATTGTTGAGCGTGTGAAGCTATCTCAAAATGAGTTTCAAAACGTCACATTGATACCTGTCAGCACAATCAAGCGTCGTCTAAAAAACGATGAACGCTTCAATACGCAAGAAAGTGATGCGATTTATCGATTAGCGATGTTATTAAAACTCGCGACAGAGCTGTTTGACGACGAAGAACGCGCGCTTGAATGGATGAAAGAGAATGTTTACGGCTTAGGTGGAAAAAGGCCGCTAGACATGGTCTCGACCACGGTGGATTTTGAAATCGTGAAAGATTTGATCGGCCGTTTAGAGCACGGGGTATTCTCGTAATATGAAGCTCTATCGTCTCACACAAAAGAAATTTGCTGACACGCCATTTAGCCCCGTTGGCGCAAAGTTATTTGGAGGGCGATGGAACTCAAAAGGAACCGAAGCCCTCTACTTCTCTGAATCGGAATCCCTTTGCTCGTTGGAAGTGTTTGTTCACGTAAACAACGACCCTGCCATCACCAAACTGTACGATTTATATCGTATCGAAATGCCAGAATACCTCATAGCTACCTTAGATGAAGAAGATCTCCCAGTGACGTGGCGAGCAATACCGGCGAGCGAGTCTACGCAATACATTGGTGATCAGTTTCTCAATGATCCTCATCCTGAGTTTGCTGCGCTGCAAGTGCCTTCAACGATTTCACCTCGTGATAAAAACTACGTGGTGAACCCAAATCATCCCAAAATGAAAGAGATCATCAAGAAAGCCGAAAAGCTTGATTTCGCGTTTGACCCGCGCATTTTCAAATAGAGGCGTTGGTTTTGTCTTGCTTTAAAATATTCAGCGCTTACCTGAGATAAGCGCTGAAGCATAAATGCTTATTCCTTGGTTATTGTCGGTCGTAAGTGAACTGTTGAGCTTCATTCGTACTGCTGTGGTAATGCCCAAGCACCAACTCAGCACCTTTGTAAGATAAATGGCTGTCATCGGTATACATGGCGTTGTTCGCACCAACTTTCATGCGACATACGCCATTTCTGCAAATGGCATCGGTCAAGTCGACAAACTCAACGTGCTCAAATTGATCAAAGTAGTTCACTAACTTCGCCACGTTTTGAGGGTGATGTCGCTTGGGAGAGAAATCGCATGCGGACTCTTCCGGCTCGCCAAACAAACGCGCTTTCCAAAGGCATTCACCTACCGCAAATGGTGCAGAAGGCGTTGGGCCGAAAACGACCACTTCTTTCCCTTCCAGTTCATTCAACAATCCAGTTAATGATGCCTCATAATCTGCTTGTGAAAGCTCTTTATTGAAGTTGGAAGAGATAACGACGCGACGAATAGAAGGGGTACGCAAAATGGTATCGACTGCCTGTTTGAAGAACTGTCGGCAAGAAATTGAGCCAGCAGCTTCGAGGATGTCGACATAACCGACCGCACAGGAATCTTGAGTAAGTTGCACCACGCCAGTTGGTGTTACTTCGGACAGACGCTTTACGTAAACCATGCTGTGACTATTACCTAACACAGCGATGGTAGGCTGCGGCGCAGACGAGCACACATCGTTAACGTCGGTGTTGCCGTTGCAATATAAACCGTAACCGTTGTTAACGCGCATGGCCTCGAAAAATGCGCTTCTTTCTGGAAAACCACCGTTTTGATGACCAATAACGCCGAACGTCAGCAAGGGCAGCGTCAACAACACAACAACCGCAGACACAGTGCGCATGCTCATGGCTTTTCGGCTGCGGAACGGCTTTTCCACAAAGCGCCAAGTGAAGTAAGACAGTACAAAAAGAGCGGCAATGTAAAGCGAGATATTGACGTCTTGAGTTGCGTCCAGCATGTAGCGGTAAAACACAAATAGCGGAATATGCCACAAGTACAAGCTGTAGCTGATTAAGCCGACGAACACGACCCATTTTAGGCTCAGCAATTTACCGCAGACATTGTCTTTAGAGGCAAACAAAATCACTAACGCGCTACCGATGACCGGCACCAACAAAGTGATACCCGCGCCATCTTGCGATTTTTCAAACAAAAGTGCAGAGGCCAATATCAAAACGATGCCAATGGTTGCCAGCGTATCGTTGGATTGAACTTGGGTTTTTCTCATTACTAATGCGAGTAATGAACCGGTTGCCAGCTCCCAAGCACGAGAAAAGATCATGTAGAAGGCGAAATCAGGATCGTTGTTCGTATAGACAATAGCCATCAAACTCAGCGCAAAAACCGCGATGAAAAAAATCAGGTAAAACGCGTTTTTGCCACGAGCGAGTAGCATGAGTAGCAAAGGAATGACAATGTAGTATTGTTCTTCAACGCCCAAGCTCCAGGTGTGAAATAGCGGATTGGCTTGATCTTCTAAACCGAAGTAATTGTGGCCTTTTAAATACAGAAGAATGTTGGATGAAGAAAGAATAGAAGACACTGCGAACTGACCAACGTCTTTGTGTGCTTGTGGCAAAAATAGCCACCAAGACATCAAATAGCTGACGGCAATCACCACCAGTAGCAGGGGAAGTATGCGGCGAATGCGTCGCTCATAAAAATCACCGAGGCTAAACTTCTGGTTTTCCAAATCGTTAATCACGATGGTGGTGATCAAATAGCCGCTGATAACAAAAAACACGTCGACGCCAATAAAGCCACCAGCGAATTGCTCAACTCCTGCATGAAACAAAATCACTAACGTGACAGCAATCGCCCTTAATCCGTCTACTTCCGCTCTGTAAGTCATATTGTGTCCCTCCAACATTCCGTTTAACGAAGTAGAGCAAAATATGAACCAGAAATAATATTGCTTTAAATCAGCACCTTAAATTGAGTGTCAAAATGAAAAGGCTGGGGGAAATAACGAATTCCCAAATTGAATTTCAATATGGAAATCCCAGAAAGAGTGATGTTAAGAAGCGCTAAATCAAAGAACGTAAAGCGCGAGGCTCTTAGACTTCATTGAAAATGATAACGCTAAAGAAACAATGACAGAGAATACGATTCAGGAAAAAATTGCCAGCTTTACTTGTATCGAAGAAGCGTTGGATTACTTCGAAATCGAGTTTGATAGCCGATTTATCGAAAACAATCGAACCGAGTTGGTTAAGAGGTTTAACGGCTACTTAATCCTCACTAAACCGGATGATTGGTTTTCAGGCCGCCGCGCACTCAAAAACGCCTACTGTAAAGTACAACGCAGTTTACTAAGTAAAACGACGCGCTCTGCGTGCCGAGGTTGTACATCTTGTCAAAGACGTTAACTCTTGGTGGCTTAGCCTAAAAAAGAACCCTGCATCTTGGCGTTACAGGGGGAAGAGCAAGGTTCTTTTGGGTTAGCTATTGGTTTGTCGCGAGTTGCGAATCGGCTTTACGTAGATGAGTTAACCCGCGTGATAAGCAGAGTAGTCCACTAAGCCTTTTTCACCGCCGCCGAACAATGTGGCAGGGTCATGTTCTGCCAGTGGATAGCCATGCTTGATGCGGCTTGGTAAGTCTGGGTTTGCAACAAACGGACGACCAAAACCGATCATGTCGGCTAAACCACTCTCAATCGCGTGTTGCGCCTTTTCTGCGTTGTAACGACCGGCATAGATCAGTGTGCCTTTGTACGCCTCACGAACTGCGGTTTTAAAGTCGTGCGGAGTGTATGGCGCGTCGTCCCAATCCACTTCTGCAATGTGAATGTAAACCACATTGAGTTTATCAAGCAGCGCAGCAGCAGCGGTGTAGGTGTCGACTGGTGTGCTATCAACGGTGCCGTTTAACGAAGTGAATGGTGCAAGGCGAACACCAACACGCTCTGCGCCAATGGCTTGCGTCATTGCTTCGACCACTTCACCAAGAAAACGCAGACGGTTTTCAATTGAGCCGCCGTATTCATCGGTGCGGTTGTTCGCTTCAGAATCGATAAACTGGTTAACCAAGTAGCCATTTGCTGCATGAAGTTCGACACCATCAAACCCAGCTTTTATCGCGTTTAATGCGGCTTGGCGGTATTCTTCAATAACATTCTTGATGTCTTGTTTGGTCATTTCACGTGGCTCAACCACGTCGACAAAGCCAGGTTCGTCTGTGCCATTGTCGATAAATACTTTCACGTTTTCTGCTTTAAGCGCAGAAGAAGAAATAGGTTGCTCGCCGCCGATGTTGTCAGGATGAGTCACACGACCTACGTGCCATAATTGCGCGAAGATAACGCCGCCTTTCTCGTGCACTGCATCAGTTACTTTTTTCCAGCCAGCAATTTGCTCTGGGCTATAAATACCCGGAGTCCACGCATAGCCTTGACCCATTGGTGAAATTTGCGTGCCTTCAGCAACAATTAATCCCGCTTCGGCTCGTTGAGCGTAGTAGGTGGCCATCATGTCGTTGGCAACATTACCCGGTTGAGAGGCTCGAGAGCGCGTCATCGGAGGCATAACGATGCGGTTTTTTAATGAAAGAGAGCCAAGTTGAATCGGTTGAAATAATGCATCTGTCATAGGAAACCTTGTTATTGTTTAGTTTGAATCAGTTCGATTGGGTAGCCGTCGGGATCTTTAATGAAGGCGATGTGCGTTTCTCCTCCTTTCATTGGACCGGGTTCGCGAGTGACGTTGCCGCCAAGCGCTTTGATTTTTTCGCAAGCTGCGTAAATGTCTTCACACCCAAGCGCCATGTGCCCGAATGCGTTACCTAAGTCGTAACTGCCGGTATCCCAGTTATAAGTTAGCTCGATGGTCGCGCCATCTGGTTGATCAGGGCTACCAACAAACACCAGTGAGTAACGGTATTCTTGGTTTTCAAAACGATCCAAAACGCTCATTCCCAGAACTTTTGTATAAAATTCGATAGATTTGTCTAGGTCAACAACACGGATCATCGTGTGGAGAAACTTCATAAGTCGCCTTTCATAACGTTGCGTAATCACGATGCAAACCTTATCGCCGCTCTAAATAAACTGGAAATTATCGTTAATTATGAAAATGATTACTTAACGTTATGGATAATGAGGTTGTTGGCCCTACAACGTGCAAACAAAGATTACTCGCCGTTTCTTTTGAATAATTGGCATATGCTAATTACTCCTTTTTACAAGCTGAGTACTTAACATGTCCGCAAACAGTCACTTTCATTCCACTAACGAATCTCATTATCAATGTGCGGTTTGTTCTTCAATCGATGCAAATCCTAACTCTTTGGCTGTGAACTACCAGTGCCTAGCCGATGGTTCTGTTGTCGGAGAGTTTCACGTTTTACCGCGTCATCAAGGTTACACAGACCTGTTGCATGGTGGTATTGCGAGTTCGCTGCTCGATGGTGCAATGACGCACTGTTTGTTATTTAGAGACATTCAAGCCCTTACCGCGCAGTTGGATGTGCGCTACCATGCACCTATTGAGCTAGATGAGCACGTCATGATTACTGCACACTGTGAAGGTGAACGCCGCGGTATATATCAACTGGTAGCTCAATTACTGGTCAATAATGAAGTTAGAGTGACGGCAAAAGGGAAGTTTATTCGTCCTAAAGAGGCGTAAATAAAAACTCGTTCTACGGAGAGATAATGAAGAAATTTGATGAGCTGTACGCAATTGCGACGAGAAAATCTCAATATGACCAAACCAACACTTGGTTTAAAGGCGTAGAGACTTATCTGGAGGCCATTGGCAAAGAAGTCGATGAAGTCCGAGAAGAGATTCGTGAGGATCGCCTTTGTCATTTGGAAGACGAGTTAGGCGATGTGTTGTGGAACTATCTTAATGTATTAAAAGCGTTGGAAAGAGAAAAGGGCATAGATCCTGAGAAAGTACTCGAAAGAGCCTGCACTAAATACGAGCAGCGTGTATCTGCGATTGAATCGGGACGCAGTTGGGATGAGGTTAAACAGCAGCAGAAACGAGCCTTGAACGCGGAACATGAAGCCGCGCAACTAGAGACAATGAAGAGCCAATAACTGCGCGTGATATTATTTAAGATGCGGCGGAATGGGGAAGTCTGATCAATCCTTCGTGCTATTGACGAGCAGCAGGTCACAAGGCGGTTGATCAAGTAACGTGTCTACAGTGCTGCCAGACCAAAATTGGGATGACATGCTTCGTTTACACGCGCCCATAATCAGAATTGCCGCTTGTGATTGCTTAACTGCTTTTGGTAACGCCGTTTCAGGGTTTCCTTCTGGCAGCAGTAGTGGTACTCGAGTTAACTTTTGCGCAGTAATAAAGTCCGTAATGCCTGCTTTTTGGTTGCTCAAAATCTCTGCACGATAGCGAGACAGATAAGGCGCAACGTAGCGGCAGTAAACTAACGTCATTTTTCCGCCCAAGGTTTTTTCTAGTTTTGAGCCTCGCGATACAATGGCTTTATCTACGACCGACTTTGCATCTCCGCGATGAAGCGGATCTATCGCGCAAAGCATGTTGGCGTGAGAAGGCCATGAACGCTCACTTAATAGCAATAAATCACAATCGTTTTTTGCTAGCTCGGTGAGTAAGGTTTGAATGTCGTGCTTGTTCAAATGCCCCACGAGCAGTAAATCTGTGTCGTCGACAAGCCGTTTCGCGACTTGAACAATCCAATGACTCCCTTTGAAATGCTCATAAGAGAGTGTTGGCGTTTCAACTTCCTCTTCACAAAGTTCGATAACGAAGTCTTTAAATTTTGATGTCCAAGCTTCAAACTCAGCTTGTCTCTTTTCTATATGGTCAGAGTTGAAACTAAGGAAATGCGCGAACGCGTGATCTTCACTCCGGCGGTGATCTTCCACCAATACCACGATGGGTTGAGCCAGCGCTGTCGCAAACTGAATCACTTTACGAAGCACCTTACGACTTGGTAAGGCGGCTTGTTGAGTCAGAAAAAATACTGGTGCCATTGATTACTCCATTATCAAACGAGGCAAATGCGCCTAATGCACACTAAAAGTTTATACCATCCCCTTATGCAAAGACGTTCTGTTTCTGCGAGCAAAATATAAATTCCGCAATTGTGCGTGCCATTGCCTAGAATTTTAACATCAGGATCTCATGCCTTTAGGTAATAGACATCGTGTTGACACTAACGTGATGCCCAAGGAAATCGGTGACAATGATGATAGATTCCAGCCAATTACAAATTAATCGCAAAGTGCCTCATTTGCTTGCCGAGATCATTAAAGCGATAGAGTCGACCGAAGACCTCAGTTTTTTGAAAGACTATCAGGAAGCGCAAATCGCGAACATTTTGGAGTCGGTCAACATTGCTTATCGTAAACGCGTGATAGAAGCAGTGCCGCCAGAGAAGTACTGGACGGTATTAAATTTGCTGCGATACGACACCGCCAAGCACATTCATCAATCACTCAACAAAGAGCTGCAACATGAACGCTTAGCGTACATCACGGATTCGGAACTGATCATCTTTGCAGACTTTCTACCGACCGAGTTTGTGGATGAGTACCTTATCGACCAAAGTGAAGAGTCGGTCGCGCACATTCAACAAGCGCTGTCGTATGAAGATAACAAAGTGGGGAGATATGCCGAGCCGCATTTTTTAGTCGCAAATCCTAAAAACAGCGTAGGAGGCATCAAAACCGAGTTGTTAAAACGTGGACAAAGCCCGGTGCGATTGATCATTGTGCGCGATGTCGGAGGCGTTATTGGGACGATAGAACCTCAAATCCTGTTGCTGCATGAGAACCATACCAAACTCACAGACTTGACCGTAGTCACGCCAATTCTGGAGGATATCCAAACGATTCAAAGCGTCAGTAAACAGGTCTCGATTGATGGTGGAGCGCATTGGTTTCCTATCATGGCTGGTGGCAAAATTATGGGCGTTTTGTCGATGGCGACCATCGCGATTACCTTGCGTGAACTCAGCCTACAAGCTGTAGTGGCAGAAAACGTACGAAGTGAAGAAGATTTGTTCACACCATTAACTGTGGCGACAAGGCTAAGAGCACTTTGGCTGGTGATTAACTTGCTGACCGCTTTTGTTGCCTCTGCCATCATTGGTATTTTTGATAATGTGGTCGAGCAAGTCGTTGCGCTTGCTATCTTAATGCCCGTTGTGGCGAGTATGGGCGGCATCGCAGGTAGCCAAACCCTAGCGGTGGCCATTCGGGGTATCGCATTGAACCACTTGCACCAAAGTAACTTGAAGCTATTGGTGAATAAGGAATTAAAAATCGCCACCATTAATGGCTTGATCATGGGATTAGTCATCGCGGGTGTCGTCTACATGGTGTTTGACTCTTGGCCATTGGCGCTTATTATCTGTTGTGCAATTTTCCTCAATAGTTTGGCGGCCGCGGCATCGGGTACGTTGATACCATTCACGTTGAAGAAGTTTAACATTGACCCCGCCGTGGCTGGCTCCGTAGTATTAACAACCGTTACCGATGTCGTCGGTTTCTTTGCGTTCTTAGGCTTAGGTGCCATATTCTTGATATAGAAAGCCAATTGACGCGTTAACCTGATGCTCCAATCTCTCCATTTCCCAACCCAATATTTTGGGCAAGTTTGATTCGCTCAAAATTCCTCCGTTTTTCATAAACGCTGAACACGCCGTTTAAGCTTTCATTTCATCAATATTTTTCACTGCTCATTTCTATCCCAAAACTTTCCACTGCCGATCTCGCTTAACGCTGGCGAGCCAAATGCCATGCCATTTTTTTTGGCTGTACACGCATTACTTCACTCAAACAAAAAATAAGGAAAAGATTTTGAACAAACTCATCGTATTCACTGGTGGTCCCGGTGCAGGAAAAACCTCGGTTATCGAACAACTAAAAACACAAGGCTTTATCTGCGCGCCAGAAACAGGTCGTCACGTGATACAAATGCAGGTTGCGAATCACGGTTCAACATTACCTTGGAATGACAAACAAGCCTTTAGAGACGAAATGACAAAAGAAGAAGTGAACAACTACCGATCTTTCAATGCCCACCAAGGGGACGTATTTTTTGATCGCAGTATTGTGGACGTATATGGCTACAGCAAGTTGGAGCGTTTGCCAATTTCGCATGAGCTCATCACGCATTGCCAAACGCTTCGTTATCATTCTCAAGTATTCATTTTTCCACCGTGGGCATCGATATTCAGCAACGATGAAGAGCGAAAGCAAGATTTTTCTGAAGCGGTCGCCACATATCAACAGATGGTCAACGCTTATCACAAGTTTGGGTATCAATTGATCGAAGTGCCCAAAATGTCAGTCGAAGACAGAGTGGCGTTTATTCTCGGCTCAGTCATCGAATAAGGCAGACAGATGAATAATGCAAACAAATGCTTAAGGCGATTGTGACTACGACGACAATATGCGTAAAGGGAGTTATTTATACTGGATAAAATTCAATAACTTAATTGAGTATTATGTCTTTTAAATATCTTACCTTATTGCTCGCAACGACGAGCATGAACAGCTTTGCTGATGTGGACCTGCCTTCGGGGGATGATTGGTTAAACCATGTGACAAATGGCCTAGCGCCATATTGGATGATGGAAAGTGCGCATGGGCAACCTGCGGGGAATTTTCCGACATTTCGTTGTGATAACGGTGTCATTCTCGACCCACAAAAGCCGTGTGAAGAATTAAACAAAGGGTGGATTAGCCCGCACTTCGATCGCGAATACACACGCATGAAATCGCGCCAAACTTACGCTTATGGCGTGCTTTTTCATCTTACGGGTGACAAACAAGCATTAGAGCTAGCCAAGAAAGGGGCTTATTACCTGATTGATCATCTACAAGATGAGAAAAACGGCGGCTTCGTGAGCTTTACGCGTAGTGGAAAACCGGGGATGGAGTGGCAACAGCGAACTTCTCAAGACCAAGCTTACGCCTTGGTGGGCTTGGCGATGTACTACTACTTGACGCAAGATCCAAAGGTTGAACAAGCACTTATCGACCAGCAAGCGTTTATATTTAAACAATACCGACGAAGCGATGATCGCGGTCTGGCGTGGGTTTTGAAAGATGGTGATGGGGAAAGTGAGAAGCAGCAAGAGTTAGTCGCTCAACTTGACCAAATTAATGGCTATCTGTTGCTAACGGCGCCACTTTTACCAGAGCCAGCGCAAGCCAAGTGGAAGCAAGATCTGCAATGGCTGACGCAAGTGATGCTGGATAACTACCACTCCGACAAAGAGCAGCGCCTTTATGGCGCGATACACCACAAAGCGGTAATGATGCCTGATGCAAAACACAATGATTTTGGACACACCATCAAAGCGTATTGGATGACATATCTCACTGGTCAGTTGTTGGAGAATTCCAATTGGACTGAGTTTGGTTTCAAAGGAATGAAACACACGCTTAAACAAGCTCAATACCAGCAAAACTTTGAGCAAGTCAAAGCGCTCTTCTCTCCAGAATGGCAGAGTAAATGGAGAGAAGAGAGCATTCCTGCTTGGCAATCAAGACCGCACAAGCATTACAGCTCGTCTTGGGAATGGGCAGAACTCGATCAAGCGGCGATGACGGTTTCTCTTGTCGATGGTTCGATGAAAGAAACGCTTCAATATACATTACCCACCTTTATGGACGTGTGGGTGGATCATCAATACGGAGGTGTTGGTCTGAATCCTAAATCAACCAAAGCGTTCCATTGGGGAAATGGTTACCACCAGTTTGAACATGCGTTGGTCGGGTATTTGTACGCGCAACAAATGGCAAAACAGCCTGCCAAGCTTTACTACGCGCGACCAGCCGAGAGTAAAATGCCACTTAATCCATATTACTTTAACGCGGATATAAAAGCGCTTTCGTCGCAAAGTGATGGAGTCACTACTGCAACGTTCACTAATATTCGACCATAACTTGGTCGATGGTGGTGTGGTGGTTAAAGTCTGCGTGCAAACTAACAAAACCCAATGGTAAACTGCGAGTCTGTTTTACATAGTATTTAAAGGTAATTTGATGAACCCGATTCTTGCGATGTTGAAAGAAAACAATATTAGCGACGAGCAAATCAACGAGCTATTTCAGGCGTTAACTCAAAACCCTCTGGCTGCAATGGCAACTATCAGCCAACTAGGTCTGCCACAAGATCAGCTTCAAGCGTTAATGGCGCAGGTAATGCAAAACCCTGTACTGATTAAAGAAGCAGTGGAAGAGCTAGGCCTAGACTTCTCCAAAGTAGTAGAAGCCAAAGCGAAGCTACAGCAGTAATCGAGTTTTCGATAAAAACAATAACGCCAGAGCCAAATGGTTCTGGCGTTATTGTTTTCTCTTCCTTTGTGCCTCTTTGGTCTCAAGCAAAATCGAATGTTTTAGACGAAACGGTCTTCCCACGAAAACTCAACATGTTTATGTCAGCCCAAACGTGTGTATAATTCGCCGGAAATTAGGATTTACAGATAACGAAAGGTAAGTATGGCAGTCCTCGAAATTCTCTCCATTCCAGACCCAAGACTTAAAGTAAAAGCAGAAAAAGTCACTGATGTATCGACAGTAAAAACGTTGATCGACGATATGCTAGAAACACTTTACGCAACGGGCAATGGCATCGGTTTAGCTTCAACCCAAGTGGGCAGAAAAGAGGCGGTTGTTGTCATCGATATCTCTGACGAACGCAATGATCCTTTAGTCTTGGTCAACCCAGAAGTGGTGAGCGGAGAAAACAAAGCGCTTGGTCAAGAAGGGTGCCTATCTGTTCCCGAATACTACGCCGATGTAGAGCGTTACACATCAGTTGTTGTGTCTGCATTGGACCGTGATGGCAACCCGATTACAATCGAGAGCGATGAGTTCTTAGCGATTGTGATGCAGCACGAAATCGATCACCTATCTGGTAACTTGTTCATTGATTACCTTTCACCGTTAAAGCAAAAAATGGCGATGAAAAAAGTGAAGAAGTACGTAAAAGCGCAAGCTAAGTAATATGAGAGGAAGTAACTCACAATCGCGAGTTGCTTCCTTTTAAATCAAGAATAAGTTGAGTGGTTTATCTCGTTTTTTGGGGGACATAACGCTTTACGACCTTCATAAGCCTCTGAAATGAAGAACAGACCATATGTGACTCATGAGGGCAGGAGGCAACATGGTTTAGGCTGTCTCGCACCGCTTTCAAACGTGTTATTTGCTCATCAATCTCAAGCGCCTTTTTCGCCAGTAAGTCACGATCAATGTATGGTTTTGAACCTTCTGAGTGATTCAACATTTCCGCCATTTCGTTAAGTGATATTCCAGCGATACGCCCTAAACTAATTAAGTTGAGTTTATTGAGTACCTCTGGCGAATATTGACGCCTCAATCCATTCCTTCCTATTGAGCGAATTAACCCCAATTGTTCGTAGTATCTGAGTGTTGAGGTCGGCAATCCTGATTTTTTAACCACTTCTGCAATATCCATACTATTCCTCATTGACTTCAAGTTGGCTTTAAGTTGTAGCATGCAACTAAGACCTTAACAAATCAAAAACTTGAGGAGAGAAAAATGCTGTTTTTAATAGGATTACAAGCGGCGCTAATAGGGATTGGTGCGACTTTGATAATGGATTTATGGGCTTGGTTACAAAGGAGAGCGTTTGGTATTCCCTCATTAAATTATGCATTGGTTGCGCGCTGGGTTTTGTACATGCCAAGAGGGAAGCTTGTGCATGCACCAATTATGTCAACAGACCCGATGCCGGGAGAAAAAGCACTCGGTTGGTTTTTGCACTATGCCATTGGCGTTGTTTTCGCTTTGGCTCACATTGCTGTTTTTGGTCATCATTGGTTGGTAGAGCCTAGCCTAACACCTGGCTTAATTACAGGTGCGGTAACGTTGGTGTTCCCATTTTTGGTCATTCAGCCTTGTTTAGGATTTGGTTTTGCTGCCAGTAAAACCCCAACACCTTGGAAAGCTCGTTTTCTTAGCACATTGGCGCATTTGGCTTATGGATTGGGCTTATTCATTACCGCATTCGCTATCAAAGGTGTGAGTCAGTATGTTATGTAGTGAGCATGAGCATCATAAAAACGTGCTGTTTTCGGTTTGGATTTATGATGCTCAACTCTTGGTTGTTTTTTGGCGCTCTGTTCATAGTGAGCAGATATCTTTTAAATCTGTCGTATCAATCCAAGACGTAAAGTCGGCCAACATTTAACATTAACTTAACTCCTTTATGGCAAGTGATTTACCGATAAAAATTAGAATTGTCTGGTTTGACATCAAGATTATTGAGGATTTCAGATGGCTTCAAAAGCGACAGGGATATCTATACTGAGTTTATTAGTAGCTCCGGTGGTGATGGGAGAGACCGCAAGCGCATACGATTTATGTTTGCTAGAAACAATGAAAAAAAGCAATGGCGAAGAAACGATCGAGAGCATTCGCAAGCAGTGTGAGTTAGATACCGTCACGAGCACTGCGTCTGTCGAATCAACAACGAAAGAATCAGAAGAACCGCAAGAAAGCTTGATCGACAAACGTTTGGAATCAGAAAAGCAAACCGCGTTCGAGCCTTTTAGCTTGGTTGCACATCGAATTAACTACATTCTGCCGTTTACTTATAGTGATCGCGTAAACAAACGTGCGTATGCCGACACCAAATACGGCGATGAACTGCGTAAGGAAGAGGCAGAGTTTCAAATCAGCTTTAAAGTACCAATGAACTACGACGATTTGTTGTTTGACGGCGATGGCCTGTTTTTTGGTATGACGCTCAAATCGTTCTGGCAGGTATACACGGGGGATGCGTCGCGTCCGTTTCGCGAAACCAATTATCGTCCTGAGCTGTTTTACTTCACTCCTACAAGTTGGCAGCCGCTTGGTGGTTCAACTTGGCTGGGTTTCGGTATTGAGCATGAATCAAATGGCCAAAGACAAGAGCTATCGCGCAGTTGGAACCGCGTTTATACCAACTTAACCTTTGCGAAAGACAATTTTGTCGCCTCTATCCAACCTTGGTGGCGCATACCTGAGGACGAAAAAACCTTTCCGAATGATCCTAAAGGCGATGATAACCCAGATATCGAAGATTACATGGGGCATTTTGAGCTAACAAGCGCCTACAAATGGGACGATTACGAGTTGACGTTCTTGGGGCGCGAGAATTTTAAAACGCATAAAGGCTATGCTGAGATAGGTTTGTTGTTTCCAATTTGGGGAAAAGTTAGGGGATATGCTCAATACTCGACTGGATACGGCAAGAGCTTAATTGACTACGACCATAATCAGCAGCGCATTGGTGTTGGTATCGCGATCAACGGTGTTCTGTAGTTTTTCGATAGCCCAAGAGAAATAAACACTGGCAATTGAGATTTCAGTATTTAGAATGCGTGGCTGAAATTGATTTCCAACCTAGAGTGATTTTATGCTTCGTGATTACACCTTCGATTGTCTTGTAACCATGCCTCGCCATGAACTGGAAGAGTTTAGTGCTCGCATGATCAGTAAAATGGTGCCAGAAGACGTGATGAATGAGCTGTTTACTTTTGATCAAGAAGAAGTGGATAGCGAAGACCGTATGTTGTCTGCACGTCTTGATGCAATGCTACGCATGACAGCAATCGCACTGAGTGAAATTCAACAAGCGTTTGATGACTCAGACAATGCAAAGCAAAATAGCGAGCGAATGACGCGACTGGTGCTTTGGCATTTCTATGCGATTTCATTCCATTTGGAAGAGGCAATCACGCTAGAAACACACTGTGAACTAGTAGAAAAACTACTCGAAAATACCCCTTCGGATGTTTTTGCTTGGGTGAAAACTCTGACAGAGCTTCTGCATACTTACGCTGAAATCAACGCGAAAGAAAACCCTCAAGACTAAGGTTTTTAGTCGTTAATCGTTCAGTAAACAAGGCGAGCTATCTGGTTCGCCTTGTTTTATTTTACGTCTGTAAAATCCGCCGTTTTGGACTTCTGACGTACACCTCGATCCTCGCTTCTCACTAGCGAATAGGGCGATTCCTTCTTACACTAAAATCAAAGCATTTGTTTTCGAACACTTTAATGCATCATTAAGCCGTGATTTCCAATCCACTTAAATACGGATAATTTATGTCGGAGAACGTTCTGGTTTTTAAATTTGAACCGATTTTGAAGCGCATATGCCTTCTCTCTCGCCTACGTTATCGTGGTGGGCGCAAATAATGGACCCGTTAACGCAAGGTTTACTGGGCGCTGCTTTGCCGCAATCTGCAAGTAACAAGCGGCATATTGTAGCTGCTGGCGTATTAGGTGTGGCCTCAGGGATGGCTCCGGATTTGGACGTACTTATCCGTTCATCAAGTGACCCATTGCTGTTTTTGGAATATCACCGACACTTTACCCATTCATTGTTGTTTATCCCTTTTGGCAGTTTCCTCTGTGCTTTAGTGCTGTATCCATTGTTTGCAAAAAGACGAGAGCTAAACTTTCAACAGAGTTGGTTTTATTGTGCCCTTGGTTATAGCACCCATGCGCTGTTAGATGCTTGCACCAGCTATGGGACTCAGCTTTTTTGGCCGATAAGCAACACACGCTATGCCTGGAATACGATCTCGGTTATCGACCCCGCTTTCTCACTTCCTATTTTGATCCTGCTTTTGTTTGCCGCACTGAAGCGAAATCGAAATTATGCGCGTGTCGCATTTCTATGGTCTCTGGCTTATCTGACACTTGGGGTTATTCAACGAGATAGAGCAGAAGCGGCCGGGTGGAAAATCGTCCAAGAGCGACAGCACAGTGCTATGCAGCTAAAAGCAAAACCAACCTTCGGCAATCTTTTGGTCTGGAAAGTGATTTATGAAACGGAAGATAACTATTATGTGGATGCGGTAAGAGTGGGGCGCTCAATAAAAATCTATCCTGGCGAATCCACACCAAAGCTCAATGTAAAAACACAATTTCCATGGCTCGACCCGCAATCGCAGCAAGCGAAAGATATTGAACGTTTCCGTTGGTTTTCAAATGGTTTTGTAGTGCAAGACCCGGATGACGAAATGCGAATTGTTGATGTGCGTTACTCCATCGTGCCAAACCAAATTAATGCGCTGTGGGGCATCAATCTATCCCCAAAAGCCAGCGCGGATGAACACGTCGAATACACTGCTCATCGAGGTAGTACAGCGGAAGACCGCCAAACTTTTCTCAATATGCTTACGGACTTTGACTGAGCGTTTACTTGGGTTACATGGGGAGTGACTCAGTGACTATCAAGCCGATTGAAAGTCCTTCACCAGCGTCGGCTTATTAGCAAAGAAGATCTTGCTAAACAGAGATTTGTACTTCCATCCAAGAGACAACAGTCGTTTTGCTAAGCTCTTGTTTTCAATGATAACGACTTCAACCCCTTGGTAATGATATGGATGGCTTTTAATGTAATCGATAAATGCAGTAAGCACACCTTGCCCGCGAACGGAGGGCGCAAAGTTGACTGCGACAATGGAAAAGCGCTGACTGCCTACAGGGCAACGGACAAAGCAGTGTCCAAGCGGATGAGTGATGGTCTCGGAAAACTCAGGAAACGCGCGAGACTCTAGATCTTGAGAGAGCGCGTCGTATTGCTGACATAAATGATCAAAAAGTTGTTTCGCTTCGCTGTTCATATCGGTGCCACTTACTTGTAATTTGGTTTAAAGGCATTGATTTCACAAATATTGTAACCATAGTCAGCAAGACAAAACGCGGTGAACTTTTACAGTGGTGATTTCCTATTTTGAAAACAGATTAGTTACGAGTGAAGTCGTTCGCCTTATAAGTGGAGTGGTGGAGTAGTGAAATAATGGAGTGAGGTTTTTTAGATGAGCGAAAGGATGTTTGGATTGCACAAAGTTTACGGAAGTGAATGAACAGAAAAAGGCAAACCGTTTGGTTCGCCTTTGCTTGTTTTGAGGGCTTAACTAGGCGCTACTCTAAGTGTTTAAATTGCAACGCCACAAGTCGCTGATACAGCTCACAGCTTTGCATTAATGATTGGTGGTTACCAACATCGACTAACTCGCCATTGTCCAGCACCGCAATTTTATCCGCATGTTGGATAGTAGAAAGGCGATGAGCAATGATCAGCGTTGTGCGTCCTTTCATCAGTGCTTCAAGTGCTTGCTGAACGTGGTGCTCACTTTCACTATCAAGGGCGCTGGTGGCTTCATCCAGCAGTAAGATTTTTGGATCTTTTAGAATCGCGCGAGCAATCGCAATGCGCTGCTTTTGACCGCCTGATAGCCTAACGCCGCGCTCGCCTAAAAAGCTGTGATAGCCTTCGGGAAGCTTCTCAATAAACTCATGGGCATGGGCTTTTTTGGCGGCTTCGATGACTTGTTCATCCGTTGCTTCTGGATTGCCGTAACGAATATTGTGAAACACATCATGGCTAAACAGCGCTGGTTGTTGAGGTACGAGTGCCATTTGGCGTCGAAGCTCGTTTGGATCGAACTGTCGAATGTCTTCGCCACCAAACAACACTTGCCCCTGTTGTGGGTCATAAAAGCGTTGCAGCAGTTCGAATAGCGTTGTTTTACCTGCACCAGAAGGGCCAACCAACGCCAAGACTTTGCCTTGTTCAGCGGTTAGGTTTAATCCTTTGATAGCAGGTTGATTTGGGCGAGAAGGGTAGTTGAAATTCACCGACTTAAAGCGAACTTCAGCAGACATGTCTGAACGGACAAGCAAATGGTTGCTTGGTGCTTTAATATCGCTTTCTACTTGAAGGATCTCAATCAGTCGCTCGGTAGCACCTGCGGCCCTTTGCAATTCGCCCATGACTTCGGAAATGGTTGCAGTCGATGAGGCAACCATAATGGCATAAAACACAAACGCTGCTAGGTCACCCGCAGACATCTTTCCGTGAATCACATCGCTGCCGCCAACCCAAAGCATGCCTGCAATTGCGCTGAACACAATCACAATAACGCCAGATATCAGGATCGCGCGCTGTTTGACTCTCTGTCTGCCCACTTCATACGCTTTTTCCACCTCGACAGCGAAAGCCGCTCGTTCGTACGGCTCTGAGCTAAAACTTTGCACGGTTTTAATATGTTCTATTGCTTCCCCAGCGTAGCTGCCGACATCGGCCATTGAGTCCTGACTTTGGCGAGAGAGCGCACGCACGCGTCGTCCATAAAACAAAATCGGAACCAAAACCAAAGGCACAGAAGCAAGCACAATCAGCGTGAGCTTAACGTTGGTGGCAAACAACATTATGATGGCCCCAAAGCACATCAAAGCGCTACGCATCGCCATCGAGAACGATGAACCAATAATGCTTTGCAGCAACGTGGTATCGGTAGTCAGGCGCGACATAATATCGCCGCTACTGTTGGTCTCAAAATAGCTCGGATGCAACGTAATCACATGGTTAAACACCGCAATGCGAATATCCGCACTGACGCGCTCACCCACCGAAGATACAAGGTAGAAGCGAAAGAAAGTCCCAATGGCAATACATAGTGTGACACCAACAATAAATTGAATCGCATTGGTAAGCTCTTGCAATGACTGCTGTGCAAACCCCTGGTCGATAAGAATACGTACTCCATAACCAACGGATAACGTTAAACTTGCCGTCGCGACAAGTGCAACTAAGGCCGCTGCAACCCGCCATTTATAAGGCGCAATAAAGGTGTTGAGTTTAAGAAGAATGCTGAGATTTTTGTTATTTTTTCGGCTCATGAGTGACTCACAAAGCGTTTTAGGTAACTGGCATAGTAAGCCAGTTTGGTAGGGGAGACCAGTGAACTACCGTTTTCGGAGTAGGAAGTTCACTGAGATGCTCAATATCTTATGTCTATCGAAAATTGCTTAAATGCCTAAGAGACTAGAACCAGATTTTAGTTGGGAGGGCGTTAAGCTCGGCTTTTGGCGAGTAGCTGGTCGACTTTTCCTTTTGCTGTTTTACTAACCGTTTGCATCAACTGAAAACTTGGCTTAACGATACCTGAGTTTTCTAATCCTTCTACCATTAAGAGCCAAAGCTTGGCCGTCATTTGTGCATCGGCTAGTGCGCGGTGAAAAACGCCGTCGTTGTCGATATTTTTATAGCGAACAAGTTCACCTAGCTTGTGTGACGGAGCATCTTGAATGAGCCGTCTTGCCACCAGTAAGGAGCAAGCAAACTCACCTGAATAACCACAGTTGATTCGCTCAAGCTCTGCATCTAAAAATCGTTTATCGAATGAAGCGTTATGAGCGATAAGGTTCTCGCCAGCAATGAACTCACTAAATGATGTCATTACCTCTTCGCAGCTTGGTGCCGTTCGCAAGATGTTATTGGTAATGCCGGTGTAGTTCTCAATGAAGGAGCTCACTCTGAAACCGGGATTCATGAGTTGCTGAAAACTATCGACAACCTCGCCATCGACTAACTTTACCGCACCAATTTCTATTGCACGGTCACCTAAAGTAGGAGAGAGACCAGTGGTTTCAAAGTCGAGTACGACCACAGAGTTTGCTTGAGGCATGAAGTTTTCCAGCTGAGTAATATTGCGCAAGAGTATTATTGAAAGCGACAGAAAAAGAAAGGCGAATTCAACGGTGCTCCTTTGTCTATTTGGATTCTACAAAGTCAGCCTTTCTGGTTCACAATGTATGGGCAGTAATAGGCAAGTCTATGGCTTTACCCGCTTGTTTCGTTATTCGCTTGGCGTTTTAAGTGCTCGATAAACGCCGGGATCTTCTTGGCTAAGTGTTTTCTGGAAGCGTAAAAGGCATACAGCACCAAATCTTCGGGTTCATATTCCAGTTCGATCACTTCCAGATCTCCTGATTCGATTTCTTCATGGCAAAACTCGACAGGTAGAATCGCAAAGCCGAATCCTGCTAACGCGCCGGCTTTAGCAAGTTGCCCACTGTTGACCTTAAATGCAGATTGTACTCGTTGAGTTATCAGTTCTCCTTCTGAGTTTTTGAAAACCCAAGGTGTTCCTTTCAATGCAGTAAAGCTGCTGATACAAGGAACGTGCTTCAAGTCGGTAATTTTGAAAGGTCTCTGACGTGTTTGCAGTAGCTGAGGTGACGCGACCACAACACTCGGCCAACGCTTGATCTCTTTTGCAATCCAATTGCTGTCTTCAAGCTTGCCGCGGTGAAAACTCAAGATAACGTCAAACCCATCGAGTAAGTCCTCTTTAGGGCTGAGGTTCGTCTCGCAATTCAATGAAATAGCAGGGTACTGAGCACAAAAAGAGACGACGGCTTTAGCTAGTTCTGGTGAATCTGGCATGACAACGTTGAGTTGCCCCATGACCTCACGAGAGTGTTGCGTCACTTCTTCAAGCGCATCATTCAGTTTGTCTAACAAAGGCTGTGTACGTAAATAGAGGTGCTCTCCAGCGTCTGTTGCGCAGATTCGTCGAGTCGTTCTGTCGAACAAACGCACATCAAGCTGTTCTTCAAGTAACGCAATGTGGCGACTGACATTTGATGTCGGCAGAGATAAAAACTCGGCGGCTCTTTTAAAGCTGTTGTTCTCGTAGACACAATGGAAGCTTTTTAGCCATTGCTGATCAATTTTCTCAAGCATCTCCATTAATCCCATTTTGTTGAACTATAAAGCCAATAAGTTGCACTTTATTACTTAAAACAGGTTTATACAATGCGAGTTACCGTTGTTTGGGCATAAAGGTTTTCCAATGAGTTGGTTAGAAAAACTATTAGATAAAAAGAACATCATTAATACGCGTAAAGCGGCGATTCCGGAAGGCATATGGACTAAGTGTCCGTCTTGTGACCAAGTGCTGTATCGCATCGCGCTCAAGGAAAACTTGGAAGTTTGCCCCAAGTGTCAACACCATTTGCGAATGTCTGCGCGACATCGTTTAGACGGCTTCTTGGACAAAGGTGAGCGTATAGAGCTTGCTAGCAAATATGAGCCGAAAGATCTGCTCAATTTTAAGGACAAGAAACGCTACAAAGAGCGTCTTGCTCTCTCTCAAAAAAGTACTGGCGAAAAAGATGCGTTGGTCGTAATGAAAGGCGAGTTGTTGGGCTTACCCATCGTGGCTTGCGCGTTCGAGTTCTCTTTCATGGCTGGCTCGATGGGGTCGGTTGTGGGTGCTCGTTTTGTTGATGCTGTGAATACGGCGATAGAGGAAAATTGCGGGTTAGTTTGCTTTTCTGCGTGTGGTGGCGCACGTATGCAAGAGTCGCTGATGGCTTTAATGCAAATGGCCAAAACCAGCGCTGCGTTGGAGCGTTTATCCAATGCGCGCTTGCCTTATATCTCGGTATTGACCGATCAAACCTTTGGCGGCGTCTCGGCAAGCTTGGCAATGCTGGGGGACATCAATATTGGTGAGCCAGCAGCCAGAATCGGGTTTGCAGGGCGTCGTGTGATTGAACAAACCGTGCGAGAAAAGCTACCGGATGGCTTTCAACAAAGTGAGTTTCTGCTTGAGCATGGTGCTTTAGATATGATTGTGCAAAGGCACGATATGCGCGAGAGGATAGGCGGGTTGATAGCAAAACTCACTAATACAAGCATCCGACTAGAAGTTAAGTAATTGCGGTTGGCTCATGCTTTATATGTTCTTTGAGATATTTACTGCTATGCAATCGATTGATTTAATAGCGTAAAGGCGGCTTTTCGGTTCATTTCAACTAAGTATTGCTTTTCGATATAAGGTGCTGATTATAAATTGATTTCATAAAACAACTTCGGCATCATTCACTGCTTGATTTTGAGGATGATTATCATCACGGCAAAAAATTAGAACAACTTATAATGCGAGGCTAGGGAACGATGGAACCAATGAAAAATCACTATTTAGATATACCTGAAGAAAGAAAATTGCGTATTTTTCGTGAAGAAGATGAAGATTTCTACAGCTTCTGGGAAAGAATGCTTGATGAAAAACAATCTTTTTATAAGCAACCTCTTAAAAGAATGAAAGGCGATGCTTGGGATTCGCTTCAGGCATTCTTCACTGCTTCCGAATTCGGACAACATCAGGCCTCGCCAGCTTATATAAAAAGGGCGCTTGAGTTACTGAATAACGTGTACTTGCTGGCCAATCATTCAGACCAAGTAGTTGAATTCTCCGTTGGGCACCGACACTTTTCGGAAGTAGGTAACCGTTCTGTTGCAGGGGGAACGATGGATGCTTGGTTGGATGAAATCTGTTTAGCGATGGCCGCGAGAGATTGGCGCTGCGTAGAGCTGATGACCATCATGGATGAGTCGTTAGTGCGTTTAAAAGATCCATTCGATGTTGCGCTAGTCGAGTTCGTTAGCGGTGTATTTAGCAATTCATCAGCGTTACCTGAGTTATTGCAAACTGTGATGGAGAAATCTTTTCCGCAATACTTAGAATCAACCAGAGTGCCATATGTACACTCTTTGTTTATTCCATTTGTGAATGTGTTTGTTGCCATTATCGATGGCGATGAGGCGCATTATCAAGAAGCACTGAGGGATGCGTTAGAGGCGCACTACCAGTTCTACATGAATGAAGATGTTCGTTATTCGCCAAAAGGGAATGTTTCTTTGAAACTGATTGGTCTTGCTGCATTGGCATACGATAAGTATGGCTGGACAATTCCAGAAACCGCATATTTGCCAAAGTGGCTCGTTTACGGTGAGCATGATCTCTGTTCTAAATAAATCATTAATAGAACACCTTATGTAGTGTCTGCAGCAATGGCGTTCGATGAAAGGTTGGCGCAGCTGCGGGCTCTGTTTGAGCGAACAAAACAAATCTACAAGATCATCGATGAGTTCCCACCTTTGGCGGTAAGACCAACCCAACCGCAAGCAAACATGTTGCACCTTCTCTTGCCTTTCAGCTGTGAAAAGTTGAAAGAACTCCAACATACTTTTGCTACAGAAAAGGGCATTTGGTTTGGTAATCCGCAAGTCACGGCACATCCACATCAATCCATCGTTGAATGGTATGTCGGTGACTACCTGCTCAACCTTGGTGACGAAGAATTAAGGTCGTTTTTCAACCAGTTACTCGGTGATAAGGCATAAACTTATCAATATGCGAGCTTACTAACACGCCATACGTGACACTTCATGTATTCTTAATTGAAGCGAAGAAGAGGATTTATCAATGTCAAAAAGCTCCAAGCTTCACAATGAAGACAAACTGGTTAAAAAGGCACTAGAGATTGGAGGGAAGATGGCGAAGCTACAAGGCTTTGATCTCCCACAGTCACCACAGCCTCTAAGAGTAAAAGCGATTTACCTATTCTTGGTCGATGCCAAACAGATCACGCCACTACCGGAAAGCAAGCTAGATGGCGCAAGCATCAAACACCGACTGGCAGTATGGATACACAGTGCGTTGCCAGACAACGACCCTCTAAAGTAAAATCCTCAAGAAGTTACATAGGTCATTAATTCACAAGGCGAGCCAGATGGTTCGCCTTGTCTGATCTTGGCAAGTGCACCTAGGTCTTCTAATGTTTCGTTATCATTGATTTACAAATCAGCATCAAAAGGGCTAAAGATAAAGCCAGAGAAGCGCTACAATGCACGCGTTGCAAGAGTGCAACCAAGAATACTCATTTACAGAAGCCTTAAAGTAACCATACATGTCTAAAGATTTCGAATTCACTACAGAATACACACTCGACAAGCCATTTTTTGCTGAGTGTTATGATCAAACTAGCCAGCCAGTTAAGTTCCCGCAAGCGTATTTGAAAGGATTACTCTTTCTAATTTTTGGTGTGGTTTTATTGGAGTTTGAACTGCTACCTAACGGTTATGTCGGTTGGTTCTTTATCGTATTGAGTGTGATTGAAGCGTGTAGCGTTTACTTCAAAAGAACCTGGTGGCTATGGCGTCAAACCATCAGTTCAAGCCGTGGCAACAAAGTGGTGTTTGAAGTGAATGCAGATGGCGTGCGCTATAAAAGCGGTAAAATCGATCGCAGCCTCGCTTGGAGTGAAATCGACCAACTCGAACAAACAGATCTAGGTTTTATCCTTCATCTTGGTAAACAACGCCAATACATCAGCAAATCTTGCTTAAATGAAGAAGTCATCACGTTTATGGTAGAGCAGCACGCCGGATCAAAAGCGAGCTAACAAATCTCTATTAACAGAAGAGGCGAGCCAATGGGTTCGCCTTTTTTGAGCTTGGCTACATAGTTTTAAAAAAGAATCGCTAGGAAGAACCACTACGCTGGCTAATTCGTTTTTGCCCCAAAGCTTGCTAGAAGCAGAGGTGCATGACCCTTATGCTCATCTTTCTGATGACAATAACGCTAAATTCTAGTTAAAAAACTTGGCTGTAGCATAGAACGAAAAAAGGTTGCTATCTGGCAACCCTTTATAAACTGTATCTTCAAGTTGATAAAAATTTATTAGTGTTTGATTCGCACTTTTTCAACTTAAACCAAATTTTCTTTCTACCATTATTTCTCAAAGTAATTCCTCCAAAACAACACCAGTTTGACCATTGGCAATCCTTTGAAGAAGGCTATTCATGTTTACTTTCTCATTGATTGAAGTTTCAGTATTTTGAATAGCTTTATTTTTATTAATTCTATTCTCATTATTAACATTTTGATTAGACATATTATGCCCCTTATAAATTTAAAATTAAGGTGCACTGAACATAGGTATTATTTTTAAGATAGAGAATTAAGGGAGATTACAGAGAGAAACTTGCTAGGGAGGACACTGGAAAACTTTCTTTATATTTTATCTTGAAACAACTCTTTGTCAGAGCAACTACCTTGCCACACATATGACAAGGTAGTTAAAATTCAACTGTAAGACTAAATAGTCGTTACATTTTCAGCTTGAAGACCTTTTGGCCCTTTGCCTACAGTAAAAGAAACCTTATCACCTTCAACAAGCTTCTTAAAACCATCGCCTAAAATGCTTCGGAAATGAACAAATAAATCATCGCCATTTTCTTGAGAAATAAAACCGAAACCTTTAGTTTCGTTAAACCACTTTACTGTACCAATTGCTTGATTAGACATATTATGCCCCTTATAAAATTAAAATCAAAATTAAGGTGCACTGAACATAAGTATTATTTTTAGGATATAGAATTAAGGAGATTACAGAGAGAAACTTGCTAGGGATGACGCTGAAAAACTTTCTTTATATTTTATCTTGAAACAACTCTGTGTCAGAGCAAGGGCCACTATACAGACTTACTTAATTAAAGATACCTTTATTTTCAATTTTTATCCTTACGAGTTTAAAACTGTTGTAACAAAGTGCTAAATTATTCATGATAACAAGCGCTTACTACAAGTGATGTGCCAGTAACCATTCAGATGAAAGACTCATTCAAAATGGTTTTGTTGCTTTAAGCAAGCTTTTGTCCAGAACTTTCACAGTTGGCACTTCGTAACTCAGAAGTGCCCCATTCCTGCTTAGAGTAGTTGCACTTCACTAAACAGGCACGATTATTTTGACCAACATTTGCTAACGCTAGAAGTTCATATGCTGCCTGTAATGGTCAATAAGAAGACTTTCTTAACAGAGTTGATACGTAGCAAAGAACATAACGGAATAGAATGAATATCGAATTCTAAGTGCATAAAAGGGGGGCTTTAACTGCGTAAACGCAGGTTACATTGAGAAATGCGCTAAACAGTTCTGAGGGGGGCGTTTTAGCCCCCATTTACCATAGGATAAATGACTACCTATTTTTTAGCGGCTTTTTCGTTCTGGCTGTACGATATCGGAAGTTCGCAGCGATAACGTAACAGTCATACACATAATTACTCTTGGCAGTAGCTGTGCATTTTCTTTTCTTTGTGGATGATTTCGGTAAGGGATTTATTCACATCCATGATTCGAAAAACAGCCTCTTGGCTGAAAAATTCTGTAAATACTTTATCTTGTTTAGATCTATTACACGTTACACAGAGGACTACTGCATTATTTACTAGATATCCATCTTTGCTCCGCATAACAAAGTTACCACCATCATTCTTACTAAAAATAAAGTGGTCTAATTCAAACCCATTGTGGCGGTCGTAACAGTTCGCACAGCGACAATCAAACGCATTGAGGGCAGTTAAGGTGTAAAGCCGTTTATAAGCATTGTCTACCTTATTTCCACGCTTATAATCATGGGCGAGTATTGTGTAATCAAAGCGATTGAACGAAGGGGAAATTGTGCGTATCTTTTCTTCTAAAGCTTCAGCCTCCCGCCGCTGCTTCATTAGATAATCCAGTTCTATTTTCTTCCTAGCAGCGGTGGCTTGGAGTTCAATCTCTTGCCGCAACTTTCGCTTCTCCGACAAAGATAGATCTGGCTTGGTTGATAACTGATTACATAACTCTCTATAATCTTCTTCGTGGACTTGAATCTCATTTTGTGAATATTTTTCGTATTGGTCATAGGTAACCCCAAATTCAATGCAAGTCCATAATGCATTATCTTTAATTTCAGGCTCTCTCATTATACCGTTTTTTAACTCTTCAGCGCTTTGGAACATACGCCCCTCTGAACAATGGCGTTCTCATTTCTAGATATTATCTCTATGTTGGATGGTGTTACTTCTAGGTGGGTGAGCTGAGCTATGCTGCCGTAAGCTCTCCATAAAAAGTTTGCGCGAACTATACGGCTAAATAGTCGCTTTTACTTTGTTTTTCGTCAATAGTCATACCTTTTTGATGGTAAACAGGAACAGTTCACCACTGCCAAGAGGCAAGCCCGTTAATGGACTTTCTAAATTTGATGGAGTCATCAATACGAGACACTAAGCGAAGCGACTTTCGATACACGCAGTTATCCATAACTTACTAATTTAACGAAGCCACTGACACATTTATGTCCAGAAGTGAGTTAAAAACAAAAAGGCGAACCAAACGGTTCGCCTTTGTCTATTTAGATTCTACAAAAATTAGTCTTCGTAGTTATCGATGCTTGGGCACGAGCAGATTAGGTTACGGTCGCCGTAAACGTTATCTACGCGGTTTACTGTTGGCCAGTATTTCCAAGATTTGGTTGCTTTAGAAGGGAAGCAGCCAAGTTCGCGTGAGTATGGGCGATCCCATTCTTCAGCAGAAAGGTCAACTTGCGTGTGTGGCGCATTAACGAGAGGGTTGTTCTCTAGTGGCCATTCACCGTTTTTCACTTTCGTCATTTCTTCACGAATAGAAATCATCGCATCACAGAAGCGGTTTAGCTCTGCTAGGTCTTCAGATTCCGTTGGTTCAACCATTAGCGTGCCAGCAACTGGGAACGACATGGTTGGCGCGTGGAAACCGTAGTCCATTAGGCGCTTCGCGATATCTTCTTCGCTAATGCCTGTTTCTTCTTTCAGTGGACGGATGTCGATAATACATTCGTGCGCTACGCGGCCATTTTTACCACGATAAAGAACAGGGTAGTGAGGGCGTAGACGTTCCATCACATAGTTAGCGTTTAGAATCGCGACCTTCGTTGCGTTTGATAAGCCTGCTTCACCCATCATTGCGATGTAAGCCCAAGAGATAGGTAGGATAGATGCGCTACCAAAATCTGCAGCTGATACTGCGAAGTCTTCGCCTTCTACACCGTTCTCGATGTGACCTGGTAGGAAAGGTGCTAGGTGGGATTTAACGCCGATAGGCCCCATACCTGGACCGCCGCCACCGTGAGGGATACAGAAGGTTTTGTGTAGGTTTAGGTGAGAAACGTCTGAACCGATAAAGCCAGGGGATGTTAGACCTACCTGTGCGTTCATGTTCGCGCCGTCTAGGTATACTTGACCGCCTGCTGCATGAACCATTTCACACACTTCTTTCACTTTCTCTTCATAAACGCCGTGCGTAGAAGGGTAAGTGATCATGATGCTTGATAGGTTGTCTTTGTGCTTCTCGATTTTCGCTGCTAGATCGTCGATGTCGATGTTGCCTTCGTCATCACACTTAACAACCACAACTTTCATTGACACCATAGATGCGGTTGCAGGGTTAGTACCGTGCGCAGAACTTGGGATCAAACATACGTTTCGGTGACCTTCGCCACGGCTTTCGTGGTAGCGTTGAATCGCAATAAGACCTGCATACTCACCCGATGCGCCAGAGTTTGGCTGTAGTGAGAATGCGTCGTAGCCTGTGATTTCACAAAGCTTCTCTTTTAGATCTTTCGCTAGCGCTGCATAGCCCGCTGCTTGTTCTGCTGGTGCAAATGGGTGGATAGAACCAAACTCAGGCCAAGTGATTGGGATCATTTCTGCCGCTGCGTTTAGCTTCATCGTACAGCTGCCTAGTGGGATCATGCCGTGCGTTAGCGAGAAGTCTTTGTTTTCAAGCTGTTTTAGGTAACGCATCATCTGCGTTTCGCTGTGGTAAGTGTTGAACACTGGGTGTGTTAGGTATTCTGAAGTGCGACGTAGCGCTTCTGGAATGGCGGCAAACTCGTTACCAGCGATTTCCGTAGATAGTGTGGTAACGTCTTCTTTTACGCCAAAGACAGCAAACAAAGCTTCGACGTCTGCAACGGTTGTTGTTTCGTCTAAGCTAATGCCTAGTTTGCCAGGTAGGGCGCGTAGGTTGATGTCTGCTGCGAGTGCTTTTGTGTACAGATCTTGCGTTTTCTCACCAGTGTTGATGGTGATGGTGTCGAAGAAGCTGTTATGAGCAAGTTCAAAGCCGCCTTTTGTTAAGCCAGCAGCAAGGATGGCAGTCATGTGGTGCGTGCGACGAGCAATGGTGCGTAGACCTTCTGCACCGTGGTAAACCGCGTAGAAAGATGCCATGTTTGCTAGTAACGCTTGAGCGGTACAGATGTTTGATGTCGCTTTTTCACGGCGGATGTGCTGCTCGCGAGTTTGCATTGCCATACGAAGTGCTTGGTTGCCTTTCGCATCGATAGAAACACCGATAACACGGCCTGGCATTGTACGTTTATGTTTGTCACGAGTTGCCATAAATGCCGCGTGTGGACCGCCGTAACCCATTGGTACGCCGAAACGCTGAGCTGAACCGATTGCGACGTCTGCGCCCATTTCTCCAGCAGGCTTCAATAGGGTAGAAGCAAGTAGGTCAGTCGCAACAGTGACAAGGGTTTTGTTTGCTTGTGCTTTCGCGATGATGTCCGTTAGGTCACGAACTTCACCCGTTGTGCTTGGGTATTGAACCAGCGCGCCGAATACGTCTTGCTCTGGTAGAGATTCTAAAGAACCAACTAGCACTTCAAAACCGATGAATTTAGCACGCGTTTTTACCACTTCGATGGTTTGTGGGTGCACATCGTCAGCCACAAAGAATACGTTGCTCTTGCTCTTACCTGCACGCTTACAAAGTGTCATCGCTTCTGCCGCTGCGGTTGCTTCATCAAGCAAAGACGCGTTAGCGATTTCCATACCGGTTAGGTCGATAACCATTTGTTGGAAGTTCAGTAGTGATTCCAGACGGCCTTGAGAAATTTCTGGTTGGTATGGTGTGTACGCGGTGTACCAGCCTGGGTTTTCTAGTACGTTACGCAGAATGACATTTGGCGTGAACGTGTTGTAGTAACCCTGACCGATGAATGTACGTTTGACTTGGTTTTGTTTTGCGAATTGTTTCATCGTAGCCAACATGTCCGCTTCGCTTTTCGCTTCTGCCAACGTCATTGGCTGCTCAAGGCGGATGTTTGCTGGTACGGTTTCGCTGATCAGTGCGTCTAGGCTAACTGCGTTGATCGCTTCCAACATTTTTTGTTGGTCAGAAAGTTTTGGTCCGTTGTGGCGTCCAACGAACTCGTTTTGTGTGCTGAGGCTTTGAAGTAATTCAGTCATTGTCCTTTACCTACTCCTTGGCTCGGGTATCGGAAATGGTCTTAATTGACTCATTTAATTATACGTCCGAACCTAGAAAAAAAGCTGCTCTCTAAACAGGCTAGGGAACAGCTTTCGTCACATCCTAATTACTCTTCTTCGATAGAGCTTAGGTATTCTTCCGCATCTTTTAAGTCATCCAACTCAGATGGGTCCGAAAGTTTCACTTTCACGATCCAACCACCTTCGTATGGTTCTTCGTTGATTAGCTCTGGGCTGTCTTCTAGCTCTTCGTTGATTTCAACTACTTCACCGGTTACTGGTGAGTAGATGTCTGAAGCCGCTTTTACAGACTCAACCAAAGAGAAGCTTTCGCCAGCTTCTACTTCGTCTTCCACGTCTGGTAGGTCAACGAATACTACGTCACCCAACATTTCTTGCGCATGCTCAGAAATACCGATTGTCACTGTGCCGTCACCGTTGTCACGTACCCACTCGTGGCTATCTGTAAACTTCAGTGTTTTGTCCATTGCTTAATCTCCAAATAACTTATCAGGAATTATTCTGATTTAAAAAGTCGTTTACTGGTAAAGAGGGAAGCGACTGCAAAGCTCTTTTACTTCTTTGCGAACGCGTTTCTCAACGATTGCGTCACCTTCTGGGTTGTTCACCAAACCGTCCAGTACGTCACCAATCCAATTACCGATGAGTTTGAATTCTTCAGCGCCAAAGCCGCGGCTTGTACCCGCAGGCGTTCCTAAACGGATGCCCGATGTAATCATAGGCTTCTCTGTATCGAATGGGATGCCATTTTTGTTACATGTGATCCCAGCACGCTCTAGAGCTTCTTCTGCTTTGTTGCCTTTCAAGCCTTTAGGACGAAGGTCAACCAGCATTAAGTGCGTGTCTGTACCACCAGTTACGATGTCGCAACCGCGAGTTTGCAATACTTCCGCTAGGACTTTTGCGTTATTGATCACCGAATCAATATAAGTTTTAAATTCAGGGCCAAGTGCTTCACCAAATGCGACCGCTTTAGCGGCGATAACGTGCATTAATGGACCGCCTTGTAGGCCTGGGAATACCGCCGAATTGATCTTCTTAATGATGTCTTCGTGGTTAGTCAGAATCATGCCCCCGCGTGGACCACGCAGTGTTTTGTGCGTTGTCGTGGTCACAACGTGTGCGTGTGGCAATGGGCTAGGGTGTGCGCCTGTTGCGATAAGGCCTGCGATGTGCGCCATATCGACCATTAGGATTGCGTTCACTTCGTCGGCGATTTCACGGAACTTTGCGAAATCGATAGTACGTGGAATCGCGCTACCGCCTGCGATGATCATCTTTGGTTTGTGTTCTAGCGCCAGAGCGCGAACATCGTCGTAGTTGATTTCTAGTGTTTCACGATCAACGCCGTACTGAACCGCATTAAACCACTTGCCAGATAGTGCAGGGCGTGCGCCGTGTGTTAGGTGGCCACCTGCATCCAAAGACATGCCAAGAATGGTGTCGCCAGGTTGAAGAAGTGCCAGTTTCACCGCGCCGTTTGCTTGCGCGCCTGAGTGAGGTTGAACGTTTGCGTATTCGCAATTAAAAAGTTTTTTCGCACGTTCGATAGCAATGGCTTCCACTGTATCTACGTGCTCACAACCACCATAGTAACGGCGACCTGGATAACCTTCAGCGTATTTGTTGGTTAGGCATGTGCCTTGAGCTTGCATTACCGCTTTAGACACAATGTTCTCAGAAGCGATAAGTTCGATTTGTTCGTTTTGGCGAGTGAATTCCGCCTGAATTCCGGCAAAGACAGCGTCATCTGTCGCAGAGAGGTTGGTAGAGAAAAAGTTTTCCAAGCTGTGGTTAGGGTAACTCTTATTCATGGTAGTTGACCTTCCAAATCTGAAAATGAACCCGCAGAAGATTGATTGACTTGCGATGTGGTTCATTTGTCCTCAAAACAGCTGAACTGCGTAGCAGAACAGAGTGAACATCCAGCCCTAAAAAGCGGGCGAAAACTCCGTCGGATTGCGCTTTTTCTTCTTCAATCTCTTACGGAAATTTGCATCTCTACATCTAACAAGTTGGTAACATAGCGCTTGAGGCGGGAACAATCAACCAAAAATTTCCTATAAGAAACAAGATTTCTGGTTTTGTTAACAAGAGCACGCTTTAATTAACGTGGTGCACTTTTATCCACTATAGGGTTCATGCACAATGCTAGTAGGAGAGAAATAAGGATATTTATAGAGGGATTTATGGCAGAAAGTATTTACGATGAATACCCGTCGATGACGTTGGCGAAAGAACAAAATGATCAAAATATCGAGCCGTTAAAGCTTGGTCAGCGCATTAAGGATATCCGTTCTAAGTTGGGCATTACGTTAGAAGAGGCGAGTCAGCGTACTGGCCTTGCGCGTTCTACGCTAAGTAAGATTGAAAACGAACAGATTTCTCCTACGTTCCAAGCCATGCAAAAATTGGCGCTTGGATTGCAGATTGACATGCCGCAACTATTTGAACCTCCAAGAAAAAAAGTGGCAACAGGGCGTAGAGATATCACTAAGAAAAGTGAAGGAAAACCACACCCGACTCAAACCTATGAGCATGAACTGCTCGCGACACAACTTTCCAATAAGAAAATGATGCCGTTTAAGAGCCAGATCCGTGCTCGCAGTTTCGACGAATACAAAGATTGGGTTCGTCATGATGGCGAGGAGTTTTTGCTCATCTTATCAGGGGAGGTTATGTTCTATTCTGAGTTTTACGAGCCGGTGGTTTTGAGCGAAGGTGACAGTGTCTATTACGACGCGAACATGGGACACATGTTGACCAGCGTAAGTGAGGAAGATGCTCAAATTTTGTGGGTTACCGCCAAGTAGTGATAAATAGTTGTAAATTTCCTATAGTGAAAGCAAACGATTGCTAACAAGTGTAAATACGTTATGATGGCGCTCTGTTGATGATATATCGGTCAATGAAGCGCCTTTTTTATACGTTTTGTTGTGATTAAAATGTTAAGAGTCACACTTTTGAAAGCCGATCGCTGTCTTGTTCGTGCAAAATAGAATGAGCCATGTTTATTATTGGAAACACATCGAATGCCGATAGCATTCTCGGGTCTATCTAAATGGAGACGAAAATGACTCAAGAACTTCTGAAAACACCACTGCACGCACTTCATGTTGAAGTTGGCGCAAAAATGGTCCCGTTCGCGGGTTACGATATGCCGGTTCAATACCCTCTAGGCGTAAAGAAGGAACACTTACACACTCGTGATGCAGCAGGTTTGTTTGATGTATCTCATATGGGTCAGCTTCGCTTAATTGGTGAAGGCGCGGCAGCATTTCTAGAAACATTAGTTCCTGTTGATATTGTGGATCTTGAGTCTGGCAAACAGCGTTATGCGTTCTTCACTAATGAAGAAGGCGGCATTATGGATGACCTAATGGTTGCAAACTTGGGCGATCATCTTTTTGTGGTTGTGAACGCAGCGTGTAAAGAACAAGATATCGCTCACCTAAAAGCGCATCTGCCATCGGGTGTTGAACTAGAAGTCATTGAAGATCGCGCTCTGCTTGCTATTCAAGGCCCTCAAGCGGCAACGGTGTTAGCACGTTTTGCTCCAGAAGTGACAGACATGCTGTTCATGGATATTCGTAAAGTCGATATTTTAGGCGCCGAATGCATTGTTTCTCGTAGTGGCTACACTGGCGAAGATGGTTACGAGATCTCGGTTCCTGCTGACAAGGCAGAAGAATTAGCACGCAAACTGACTGCGGAAGAAGAAGTAGAATGGATTGGCCTTGGTGCGCGTGATTCACTTCGTTTAGAGTGTGGTTTGTGTCTATACGGACATGACCTAGACACGACTACAACACCAGTTGAAGCGAGCTTGCTTTGGGGTATCCAAAAAGTGCGCCGTGTTGGCGGTGAACGTGAAGGTGGTTTCCCTGGTGCTGACATCATTCTAAAGCAGATTGAAACCAAAGATGTTGCACGTAAGCGTGTTGGCCTTGTTGGTCAAACAAAAGCGCCAGTTCGTGAAGGTGTTGAGCTGTTTGATGCTGATGGTGCGAAAATTGGTATCGTAACCAGCGGTACAGCCGGTCCAAACGCAGGTAAGCCAGTATCAATGGGTTATGTGCGCGCCGATCTTGCTGCGATTGGTACGGAGCTGTTCGCAGAAGTGCGTGGCAAAATGTTACCAATGACGGTTGAAAAAATGCCGTTTGTACCGCAACGCTACTACCGCGGTTAAAACCGAATGAAACAAAAATGCCGAGCTGAATAGCTCGGCATTTTTTATGTCTTATTTTCGCTTATTGGCTTTTTAGTTTACCGCTTCATCGATGGTACAACACATGTCGATAACGATGTCTTCAAGCTTGCTAGGGTGGATCATATCTTCTTTCGCGATTCTGAATTGCGTCGCCATGATCGTATTAAACAATTCCCAGTGTTTGATCAGCAGTTGTTCACGATTGTCTGCGATATCTGGCCATGTTTCTTGCATCATTGGAGCAAGGCTGACTGCGCCGTGTGCAAAGAGCAACATCTGCCATTTTGATTCCCACTGATCGAATTGTGCTTCTGGGAACTCACTGTTGTACTGCGCGAAAATGCTCGTGAAAATCTCGGCAAACTCGTCTTTTGACTTTAGGAAGTAGTCAAACAGCGCGTTATCATCTTGTCGGATTGAGTCAGCAATCATTTGTACTGGATGAGGGTTCACGAGTGCAAACGCCAACATGCGAACCATAAACAGGTAAATCTTGCGATTTGATGGGGTGTTCTCAGGCATTTCGTTGATTAGGCCTGCCATATAATTTTGCAGGAACTCATCCATCGCGTCACTCACTGCTTGCCAGATTTTCTCTTTGCTGCCGAAGTGATGACGAATCAAACTATGTGATACACCCGCCTTTTCGCTGATGTTTCTTAGCGAGACTCGCTCGTAACCCAGCTCACAAAACATATCTGCAGCGACCTTAAGGATCAGACACTTAGTTTGTTCTGCGGCTTCAGCGCTACGTCGGCCTTGCTTTCTTACATTCATAGTTCGATTTTTCCCGAATATTAATCAACGTGCCTACTTTTACCAGAAACCGAACGCTTTGACTAATTAATTTGCTATCCATGTGGAAAATATGTTGATCAATATTCAATTCTGCCTATACTGCACGACTGTGTAGTAAATTTTAAGTCTATGGAGAAGCCAGTGCGAAAACAAACTATAAAGCACACTTTGATTGGCGCTGTGGTGACGTTAAGTCTCTCTATGTTGCTGACAGGGTGTAATAAAGCCATATCAGAACCGGCAGAGCCTTTAATCAAACCCGTTAAATTACTTGCTGTTAAAGATCTTACGGTTGACGACTCTGACGCTTTTCTTGCGCGTATTGATGCAACGTATCGAGCGCAGTTGTCTTTTCAAGTTGGTGGGGAAGTTGAAAAGCTACTGGTAAGAATGGGACAAGGGGTAGAAAAGGGTGAAGTGCTCGCCACACTAGACCCGAAAGATCTGCAATTGGCTTTAGACGCGGCGCAAGCCCAATATGCACTGGCGAAAACTCAGTGGGAACGAGCAAGAAGTCTGTACAGCAAAAAACTCATCAGCACCGATAGCTACGATCAAAAAGAAACGCAATACAAAGCAGCGTTGGCAAGTTTTGAACAAGCGAAAACCGATTTGAGTTACACCAAAATTCAAGCGCCATTTGACGGTGTGGTGTCGTACACCTACGTGAAGCCGTATCAAGTGGTAGGTGAAAAGCAAGAAATCCTCAATTTGATTGATAACACCACGCTGGATGTTTCTTTCACTTTGCCCGTTAGTTACGCGGAGTCTGTCTCTCTGTCTGCACTAAAAAACGCAGAGATGTGGGTAACGATGGACAGCGAACCAAGCAAACGTATTCCGGGTAAGTTCAAAGAAATCTCAACGCAGCCAAACATCGATACCAACAGCTATGAAGCGATTGTGACGATCACTCGGCCAACTGATCGCAACTTGCTCACTGGGATGACAGGACAAGTACACATTGCTAAGCAAAACAAGTCTAACGCCATGACGTTGCCGACATCGGCTTGGGTAAACAAGCAAGAGAGCCAAGGTGAAGTTTGGGTGATGGATAGCTCAACGCAACAAGTGAATAAAGTGACACTGTCACTAAATGAAAGTGGCGCGATTGAGTCAGGTTTGGACAACAACGACTACGTGGTTATTGCTGGCGTAGAACGATTAGTCGAAGGGCAAGTGGTGAAAGCTTGGATTCGTGAGGAAGGCATTTAATGAAGCATTCTCTATTCGCAGTATCGGCCATCGCCTTTGCCGTTCTTACTGGTTGTCAAAGTGATAGCCAAAACGTAGCCGAACAACCGTTGTATGTTTCGACCATTTCAGTTGACGCGCCAGTGAAAAGCCAATATCGAGAGTTTAAAGGGCTAGTTGTTCCTGCTGAACAAACACCCATGGCATTTCGTCGCGCCGGTGAAATTCAACACGTACTAGTGAAAGCTGGTGACGTAGTGAAAGAAGGACAAATGATCGCCAAGCTGGATGACAGTAAAGAAAAGCAAGCGGTAAATGATGCTGAAGCGCAATACACGCTTGCGATTCGCCAGCTTAAACGAGGTGAAGAACTGCACGGCCGCCAAATGATATCCAAAGCAGAATTGGATGAGCTGACCGCAAACAAGGAACTGGCAGAGGCAAACTTCTATAACGCCACCAACCAGTTGAACTATACGCGTTTATTTGCCCCGTTTGCAGGAAAAGTCTCAGACGTTTTCAAAGAGCGTTTTGAGCGCGTGGCGATTGGCGAACCTGTACTGAACTTGTATCAAAACGATGTGGTTTATGTGCGCATCGAATTGTCTGACAACGTGTTAGCGATGGTGAACCCAACCGCACAAAACATGAGTTATAAGCCGCGTGCGACGTTCTCAGGTATTCCAACAACGTATGCGCTGGATTATTTAGAGCACACTAGCGAGCCAAACTCAGAAACACAGACTTATGAGATGTACTTAACCATGCCTCAACCAGAGCAAGAGATTCTTCCGGGCACCAGTGTGAGCGTGATGGTCGACATGATCAAAGCCGGTATCACTTCTATCGATGGTTACAACATCCCAATGACGGCACTTCAAGCAGGCAACGATGACAATGAGTTCTTTGTTTGGAAAATGAACGGTGACGCTGTCACTAAAGTGCCTGTGGCGATTTCACAAGTTAACGGTGAAGGGGCGATTGTCTCATCGGGAATCACTCAAGGTGATGTGTTGGTTAATTCAAACCTGCGTAAATTACGCGAAGGTAAGCATGTGGATGTTGTGGAGAAGGAACAATAATGAACATTGCTGAGTATTCCATTAAGAACAAAGTCATCAGTTGGTTGTTCATTGTTATTCTTGCTATCGGTGGGGTGACTTCATTCCTAGAGCTTGGTCGATTAGAAGACCCTGCGTTTACGATTAAGGACGCGATGATTGTCGCGACTTATCCTGGGGCGACCTCCAAAGAAGTGGAAGAAGAATTAACGTATCCGCTTGAGAAAGAGATTCGTAAACTGCCGTACATTGATCGAATCACGTCGACCTCTTCGAATGGTATGTCGCAGATCATGGTCAGTATGAAGATGGATTACGGCCCAGACGAACTGCCACAGATTTGGGACGAAATGCGCCGTAAAATCAATGATCTGCAACCAACTTTACCGCAAGGTGTTCAATCTCTGCAGATTATTGATGACTTCGGTGACGTGTATGGTGTGATGTTGATGCTGACGGGCGACGATTACGACTATGTCGAGCTCAAACGCTATGCCGACCACCTACGACGCGAAATCGAACTGGTTGATGGCGTGGGCAAAGTAGACATTGCTGGTGATCAGCAAGAGATGTTGTTCGTTGAAATCTCGCTTGACCGCCTTGCGTCTCTGAATCTCGACATGAACGTTGTTTCTGGTTTGCTTAACCAACAGAATAACGTGGTTTCGGCTGGCGAAGTTATGGTGAATGGTGAAAGCCTCGTCATTCGTCCTAGCGGTACGCTGAATACAGTTCAAGCGTTAGAAAACCTGATCATTCACGGTCGTGATACGGGTAATTTGATTCGCTTAAAAGACGTTGCGACGATCACCCGAAGTATTCAAGAAAAGCCGGGCAACATGATTTTGTTTAACGGCAAGAAAGCAATCAACATCGGTATTTCGTTTGCGTCTGGCGTTAACGTAGTAGAAGTAGGTGAGCGCCTTAACGCTGAGTTAAGCAGTTTAGAGTCCATCAAACCTGCGGGTTTGGACATGAGCTATTTCTACAACCAAGCGCAAGAGGTCGATGATTCTGTAAAAGCGTTTGTGATCAGCTTAGCTGAGGCGGTAGCCATCGTAATTATTGTGCTGTTGTTCACTATGGGCTTACGTAGTGGCGTGATCATTGGTGTGGTTCTTCTGTTGACGGTGTTTGGTACGTTCATCTTGATGAATTACAACAACATAGAACTTCATCGAATTTCGCTCGGTGCGTTGATCATCGCATTGGGTATGTTGGTGGACAACGCGATTGTTGTGGTTGAAGGTATTCTGGTTGGCCTGAAGAAAGGGCGCACAAAGGTTCAAGCTGCCGTTGATATTGTGAAACAAACACAATGGCCTTTACTTGGCGCGACAGTAATCGCAATTACCGCGTTTGCACCAATCGGCTTATCTCAAGACGCAACTGGCGAATTCATGGGCTCACTCTTCTGGGTGTTGTGTTTTTCATTGTTCTTGAGCTGGGTTACGGCAATTACACTCACGCCTTTCTTAGCAGACCTGCTTCTAAAAGAAGAAGAGAAAGACACGAACGGTGAAGACGAAGACCCTTACAAAGGTTGGTTGTTCGTTGTATTTGGCGCATTGCTTAAGTTCTCGTTACGTTTTCGTTGGATGACGGTCGCTGCGATGGTGGCGTTGTTAGTGGGTGCCGTTATTGCGTTTGGCAATGTGAAGCAGCAATTCTTCCCACCTTCGAATACGCCGATGTTCTACGTTGATATGTGGATGCCAGAAGGTACAGATATCCGTCAGACCATTAAGCAAGCGGAAACAGTAGAAAGCTATATTCGTCAGCAAGATGACATCGATTTTGTCTCGGTTTCGATTGGCCAAGGTCTACAACGTTTTGCATTGACGTACCAACCGGAGAAAAGCTACGAGGCTTACGCTCAGTTCCAAGTGCGAACAACTGACCGTGACAATATGTTCAAGCTGCTTCACAAGCTGGATGACAATTTAGCTAAGACGTTCGATGAGCCTACATTCCAGTTCAAACTGATGGAATTTGGCCCGTCTCCAGCGTCTAAAATTGAAGCGCGTATTACTGGCCCAGATCCGAAAGTGTTGCGAGAGCTAGCGGTTCAGGTGGAAGACATTCTTCACACGGATCCAGGTGCGAGAAACATTCGCCACGATTGGCGTGAAAGAACGAAAGAACTTGTGCCCGTCTTCAACGAATCTAAAGCGCGTCGCCTTGGTATTTCGAAAGAAGATCTATCAAGTACGCTGCAAATGGCGTTTGGCGGCAGCACGTTTGGTGTTCTGCGTGACGGAACTCATACGTTACCTATTATGATGCGTCTACCTGAAGCGGAGCGTGTGGACTTTGAATCGCTACAAAACGTGAAGATTTGGAGCCCGTCATTACAAACGTACATTCCTGTCGATCAAATCATTGATGGTGTCGAACTAGATTGGAGTGAGCCTCTGATCCAACGCCGAGACAGAAAACGTACCTTAACGGTGTTGGCTGACCACGATGTATTGAGTGATGATACGGCGGCAAGTTTGTTTGCTCGTGTACAACCAAAAGTGATGGCTTTACACATCCCTGAAGGGTACGAAATTACTTGGGGTGGGGAATACGAATCATCGAAAGATGCGCAAGAAGGGCTATTTGGTTCTCTGCCAATGGGCTACTTGCTGATGTTCATCATCACCATTTTACTGTTTAACTCAATCAAAAAACCGTTGGTGATTTGGTTTACGGTTCCGCTTTCCATTATTGGTGTGGCGTTCGGTCTACTGACAACTAACATGCCATTCAGCTTCACTGCATTCCTTGGATTGCTTAGCTTGAGCGGGATGATTTTGAAAAACGGCATTGTGTTACTTGATCAAATTAACTTGGAATTAGAGTCTGGCAAAGATCCGTATCTTGCGATTGTAGATAGCGCGATCAGCCGTGTGCGTCCAGTAAGCATGGCGGCGCTGACAACGATTCTAGGTATGATTCCACTCGTGTTTGACGCCTTCTTTGGCTCAATGGCGATTACGATTATGGCAGGTCTTGGTTTTGCAACGGTACTAACATTGATTGTTGTACCAGTAATGTTTGCGATTCTATTTAGGATTAAACCGACCACTGCATAAGGACTCCTGACTTATCTAAGTCAGCTTCCTGCCTAGCCCTGAGGGATTTCCTCAGGGCTTTTTTCGTTTTAGAACTTGTAAGAAACACCAGCGTAAAGTGAGCCGAGCATGATGGTTAAGTCATCGTAAGTTTCGTCAATTACAAATGTGTCTACTTCATAAGCGATGCGGAAATTCAGATTCTCGATCGCTTTAGGTGAGTATTCGCCACCAACACCTGCACGGAATGACGTTTCTGCTTTTGACGAAGAGCCAAAATCAAGTTCGGTACGACCAAGGCCAACCGTCGCAAACGGACGCCAGCCACTGTCAAAGGTGTAACCTAGGTTCGCCATTAGAGCGATGTTTTCAGGTTTTACCATTGTGCGTGGTGCATCTTCAAACTTGTCAAAAATATCACCGTAGCGTGTGTATTGCGCTTCGATTGCGACGATACGGTTGAACTGGTAACCGCCAAACAGTTTGTATGTGGAGTCGTTAGAATCCAGATTAACCGCATACGGCCAAACACTGTCGTCATAGACAGTTGTAACCCCGATACCACCACCAAGGTAAAAGCCTGATACGTCTTTTTTCTCGACATCAGTTTGATTTGCTTGCGCGAATGCTGAAACAGCAGCTAACAAAAGGACAGCTTTTTTCATGTGTAATTAACTTTATTATTTTGATTAAAACGAAGTGAAACATAAGAGGCTTTATCTGCTTTTGGGATTTTTCATCGGCTACTTGAAAAAACACAAGTCACCGAAGCGTTAGTTAAGCAAATAAGTCGCACCTCTCATGCGTGCAGCATAACGAGTCAAAAAATAAAGGTTAAGTATCGAAATGTATGGTTTTGTCAGAAGAGGGGGAAATAAAAAACACCTCCCTTAACCGGAATTTAAGGGAGGTGCTGAATGCCAAATCGAGGGTGGCATTGTTAATTGCTTAAGTGTTAATCGCTTAAGTTTTGCTTATGCAGCAACTTCTTGTTTTGCATCCGCTTTGTTTTTTAGGAATGCATAGGTAAAGCCTGTTACCGCCGTACCTGCAGCAATTGCTACCAAGTACATCAAGACTGGAGAAATAGCGTTAGGGATAAGCAGTACAAATAGACCGCCGTGAGGTGCCATCAGTTTCGCGCCGAATAGCATAGATAGAGCACCTGTTAGAGCGCCACCAGCCATACAAGATGGGATTACACGCATTGGGTCTTTCGCTGCGAATGGGATTGCACCTTCAGAGATAAAGCACAAACCTAACACGAATGATGCTTTGCCCGCTTCACGCTCGTTTGGTTCAAACTTGTTCTTCGCAAGGAAAGTGGCCAGACCCATACCTAGCGCCGGCACCATACCTGCCGCCATGATTGCGGCCATTGGTGCGTAAGTTTGAGAAGCCAATAGACCTACACCGAATGCGTAAGCTGCTTTGTTTACTGGGCCACCCAAGTCGAAGCACATCATTGCGCCAAGGATAATACCAAGTAGAATGGCGCTGTCTGAACCCATGTTGTTTAGGAAGTCAGTCAGACCATTCATGATGCCAGAAACCGGACCACCAACGATGTAGATCATCACAAGGCCCGTAAATAGCGTCGCAACAAACGGGATGATCAGAATCGGTTTCAATGCTTCCATTGATTGAGGAAGTTTTACTTTATCTGCTAAGAGCTTCGCTGCGTAACCTGCGATGAAACCAGCCGCGATACCACCAAGGAAACCAGCGCCAGTAGAGCTTGCCAACATACCACCAACAAGACCCGGAGCCAGACCCGGACGGTCAGCAATTGAGAAGGCAATGTAACCAGCAAGCACAGGGATCATCAGTGCAAACGCAGAGCCGCCGCCGATGGTCATGAGTGCGGCGGCCAATGTGCCTTCTTCTTTAAACGCTTCAATACCGAATACGAACGATAGGGCGATGATCAAACCACCTGCAACGACGACAGGAAGCATGTGCGAAACCCCCGTCATTAGGTGTTTGTATGCGCCTTTCTTCTCGTCTGTTGCCGAAGCAGAACTTGCAGCGCCTGAATGTTGGTAAATCGTTGCTTGTTCGAACGCTTTGTCCATCTCTTCAGCGGTTTTCTTCAGAGCTGGGCCAGTCTTTGTACGGTACATTTTTTTGCCGTTGAAGCGATCAAGTGGCACTTCGATGTCCGCGGCAATGATAACCAAGTCCGCATCTGCGATTTCTTGGTCAGTTAGTTGGTTCTTCGCGCCAACAGAGCCACGAGTTTCCACCTTAATTTGGTGACCACGGCGTTTGCCTTCTTCTTCTAAAGCTTCTGCTGCCATGAAGGTATGTGCAACACCAGTAGGGCATGCCGTAATAGCGACGATTTTCTTGGTTGCAGAAGCACTTTCGACAGGCGCTTCAACTGTGGTTGCTTGTTCAAGTGTTGCTGCACTTTCGACTGCGGTCGTTAAGAATGCGGTAGCATCTTTTGCCACCGCGCTGATTTCTGCTTGGTAGACTTTTTTACCTACGAAACGAGAAGTATCAACGGTGGTGTTCGCCGCGATTACGATCGCGTCAGCTTGTTCAATGTCAGCGTCTGTCAGCGGCGTTGGAGCAATAACACTGGATTGGCATTCAATCTTGGCTTCCCAACCAAGTTTAGCGGCCGCTTGTTCTAATAGACCCGCCGCAAGGATGCTATTAGCAACACCACTAGGGCAGGCAGTAATAATGGCAATATTCATACTGATAACCTTCTGTTCCTTAGTTTTTGTCTAAGTTCGTATTAGGGTAAAGCTCGCTGACTTGTGTTTGCAGCTTAATGTTTTCCAGTTCTTCTTGACTGGTTAGCCCCACGCCAACTTGGCTAACTGCTAAAGCAGAAAGCGCTGTCGCGAAGCGCAATAAATCGTGTTTCGGCATCACTTGCATGTGACCCCAGCATAAGCCTGCCACCAGTGTGTCGCCCGCACCAACTGTGCTCACCACATTCATGCGTGGCGGTTGTGCGCGTAGCCACTCGCCTTGGTTTAGCCACATCACACCGTCAGCGCCCATCGACACAACAATATTCTCGATGCCTTTGTTGCTGAGGGTTTGTGCTGCCACTTGGCACTGTTCTGGCGTTTCTAGGTGCTCACCGACAAAGTCACTCAGCTCTTCATCATTTGGTTTAATAAGCCACGGATGAGCATCAATACCTGCACGTAGAGCGGCTTTGCTGCTGTCGAACAATACTTTTTTGCCTTGTTGATGCAGTTTTTCAATCCATGCTGCGCATTGCTCAGCGGTTATACCGCCCGGTAAGCTGCCAGCTAGAACGAAGTAGTCGTGAGTGTCTGCAAGGCGGAACAGGGTCTCTTCAAAACGAGCAATTTCTTCTGCCGTTACTTGAACGCCAGGAAAGTTGATGTCACTCACTTGGCCGTCGGCTTCTGCCAGTTTTACGTTGATGCGTGTTGCGCCTTCAACTTCAACAAACTCGTTTTTTACGCCAATTTCGGTGAAAAGTTGATGGAACAGCTCTGGGTTGTCTTTACCCAAAAAGCCGGTCACCGTAACGTCGGCGCCAAGGTCGCTCAGCACTTTTGCAACGTTAACGCCTTTGCCTGCCGCGTGAAGGCTACTTTGTGCAACAAGGCTGACTGAACCTACCTTTAGCGCGTCGAGCGAGCCTGTTAGATCAAGCGCAGGGTTCAGCGTGATGGTCACAACTTTGTTTGTTTTTAATGCTGTCATTTGCGTGCCCCTTAACCTTCACCTAGGCCAGAAGCAATCGCGTTGCCGATAGACTCCAGCGCTTGAGCCGCGTCTGAGCCTTCAGCAGAGAACTGCAATTGGTGACCGTGTTTCACACCAAGGGCAATCACTTTCATCAGGCTTTTCGCATTTACTGCTTTACCATCACCATCTAGGTTTGCCACGCGAATGTTTGATTCGAATTTCTTCGCTTCTGCAACCAACATCGCACCCGGGCGAGCGTGAAGGCCATGTGCGTTTTTGATCTTAAAGACTGCTACGTTGCCATCTTCGGCTGGCGCAGCCACTTCTTCGCCTTTGAATAGCGCGAGAATCTGTTCTGCAGAGGCATCTAACAGCTTATTGTGTTCGTTGTTGAAAACGATTTTAGACAAGTTGTTCAGAATTGATTGGTGAGCGTTGTTACAAGCAGCAAACGCAACCAAAGCACGCACTTTTTGGCCTTCGTATTCGCAATCGTTGGCCGTCGAGACAAAAGACACACCGGTGCGAGAAACGTGCTTATCGCTACCAACTAGCCATAAACCGTTGCCAAGATGAGTCGGTGCTTTTGTCACGAGATCAGCAACAAATTCAGCGCCAGCACAGCCAGTGTTTTTCAAGAGGCCACCAGCCACAGCGCTCATCTGTACCATATCGCTTGCAGGGAAAAGCAGTTGGATAAGAGACGCATCGAAGTCCGCTTCAAGTTGAACATCACCATGAAGTAGGGCAATGATGTCTTCTTCGCTTTTTGCATCGCGAAGACGCTCTTCCACGCCATCAGCACCTAGCACTTTGGTCAGTTGCTTCAGAATGCCTAAGTGCTCGTCTGATTTTGCCGCGATACCAATCGCAACGAAGACTTTGTTTCCGTCACCCCAATCCACACCTTCAGGAAAGTGGTGAACAGCGACGCCAGTGGTTTTTACCATCGAGCGAGTGTCGGTTGTGCCGTGAGGGATCGCGATGCCGTTACCTAAAAACGTTGAGTTTTGGTTTTCACGATTTAGCATGCCTTCCACATAACCTTGTTCAACAAGGCCTTTGTCTGTCAGGCTTTGCGCAATATTCTTGATTGCTGCAAACTTATCTGTCGCTGATTGCGAGAGGGTAATGTCGTTCTTGTTTAGCTTAAGCATGGTGCTTCTCCAGCCTTAAGGTATTCGTACCAATCAAATTAAAAATGTATTCAGTCTTGCTCTAGTTTTGTTGTGTCTTAGCTAAATATCCTTTCGATACTGAATCGATTCAGCTACGTGGCAAATTTTTTAAAAGACTTAGCAAAATGTTTTAAAAATCTGACGCTAAACACCCCTTGAGCTGTATTGCTTAAAGCCTAGACGAAGACTTACTGCATTGCCGGATTTTGGTGATTTTCGTCAATTTTTAGATTTTGCTGAATCCTTTCAGCTTTTATACTGAATCGGTTCAGCTTATAATTCAACTTATCGTAAGATCGTTGATGTATTAATATGATCGCGCGCACAGAATAGGGTTGAGAATATGACACTGGATGAAATAGCCAAATTGGCAGGGGTTTCAAAGACAACTGCAAGCTATGTAATTAACGGAAAAGCGCAGAAATACCGCATCAGCGAAAAGACGCAAAAGAAAGTGATGGCGGTTGTCGACGAGTACAATTACAAGCCGGATCATGCCGCTTCTTCGTTGCGTGCCGGTAACTCGCGTTCGTTTGGACTTATCATCCCAGACTTGGAGAACACCAGTTACGCACGCCTTGCAAAACTGATTGAACAAAACTCGCGTAAGGCGGGCTATCAAATTCTAATTGGCTGCTCAGATGATGATCCGGAAACGGAGAAAAAGGTTGCTGAAGCGCTAATCAGCCGCCGAATTGACGCGCTATTTGTCGCAAGTGGTATGCCATCGGCTAATGAGTATTATCTCAAGTTACAAAACTCGGGCACTCCGGTTATAGCACTTGACCGTCCAATGGATGATGAGCATTTTTGTTGCATTATCAGTGAAGATTTTGATGCTGCTTTTGAGCTTACGGAATCGGTACTGACACCAGAGATAAAAACCATTGGTTTGATTGGTGCGTTGCAAGATCTGCAAGTGTCGAAAGAGCGCGAACTGGGTTTTCGGTCTGCCTGCCAAAAAGACGATACGGCAATGACCGTCGGTTACGGTTTGCACTTCTCTCGTGAGGAGGGAAAAAAGGTACTGGATAAATGGGTTCAAGCAGACAGTTTGCCTGATGCGATCGTGACGACTTCCTACACGTTGCTTGAAGGCGTCCTAGACGTGATGCTTGAAAAGCCAGAGCTCATGAGTCAAGTTCGTCTGGCGACATTTGGTGATAATCGACTGCTGGACTTCTTACCAGTGAAAATCAACTCTCTGCCTCAGCAATTTGAGTTGATTGCTGATAGTGCGATGGAGTTGGCACTGAATGCCTCGGCCAAACGCTACAAGCCAGGTGTGGAGCTTATTCCTCGCAAAATTGTCAAACGACAATAGTCTCGGCACTTACAATTTCACTTCGACCGTCAGCGACACAAACGCGTGATCGCTGGCGTTTTTATCTTTCTCATAGGATGGGTTAATCAAGTGTTGTTCTAACACTTGATAATCAATCACTTCCGCTACCGATACATCCGAATGTGTATCAAACTCTTGAGAAAGCAGGATGTAATCCAGCACGTTCCCCGTAGAAAAGTGGTAGTGAGTCGCTGGGCGCACCTCAAGAGACGAACCCGTTTGCAGATTCCAACCATCCTTTAGTTGTAATTCGGTGACGCTGTCACTAAATGTTTCGGTAAGTACGTTATTAACGCTTTCTTTTGAGATGGGCTGGTTCATATCACCCATTAACACGGTCGGTATCGGATGTGCTCGATATTGTGCCTGCATCGCGTCTCGCAACATGGCCGCTTCCCAACCGCGTTGCTGTGTAGACAACCAACGAGCCATTACGCGACTTGATGGTTCTGGCGTTTCGGTATCCGCAGGGCGTTGAGATTTGAGGTGAGTGACATATATGGCAATGTGACCAAGGACTGGGTGAACGACTTGCGCATAAATCGGCTTGCGACTGAAATCGGGTGCTTCATTTACCCCAAATGGCGTGAGTGAGTTTGAATCGAACTCTACGCGTTTTACATCCTCAATAGGAAAGCGAGACGCAATCGCGACGACGGGGCGAGAATAAATATACTCGTCTTCTATTTTTGGGGTATCGACCGTAGCGAAATACGGAAAGCCAAGTGACAAAAAGTACGCGCGGGTCTCTTCGATACTGAACACCTCTTGCAGACCGATAATGTCCGGTTCGAGCTTTTCTAATTGGTTTTGCGTCCAAGCAAGTTTGTCTCGCCACTGCTCTTGGGAATAAATATTCTCGAAGTCGTAGTAGGCGTTCGGCGGTGCGACAAAATTAAACAAGTTAGCCGTAACGAAGGTAATTCTGCTTGGTCGAGACAAAGTATTCGCTCTTTTTAACAATAACCTGGAGAGTATATACCTTCGGATTATGGAATTGCAGTCTCGTTTGAAGTTGGCATTGACGTAACAGCTTGCGAATGGTCAGTTAAATCGGTCAAGACGTGCTCAAAAGCCACAAAGAACCTGCGATAGAGCATTGGCTGAGGTTTCTATTTTGGGGTATTGCGTTTAAACTTCAGAGCATCAAATATGAAGAGTAAATAACATGACCCAAGATTACGACCACGAAGAGTATTTAGAAGGCGACGAGATTGAAATCGAAGCGATCGGCATTGATGTTGATGCGCATCCTATCGAACTGTATAAGCTTTTTAAAATCGCAAACTTGGTCAGTGGTGGTGGCGAAGCAAAACATATCATCGAAGAAGGTTATGTTGCGGTGAATGGCGAGCTAGAAACACGTAAACGACGCAAAATGTATGATGGTGACTTTTTTGAGTTTAACCAAGAATACTATGTGGTGGTTTGTGACGCGCCAGTGACAGAACCAGAAACGGCAGAACAAAAAGCGGAAAAGAAAGCGAAGAAAGAAACGCAATCTACTCGTAAAGAGAAGTCTCGCCAAAGCAAGCCGCCTAAAGCGAAAGGCACAGGACCTAAATCAACGGGTCGTAAAGCGGCACATAAAGAGCGCAAAGCACAAAAAGAAGCGCTGTCTCAATCTGCTAAGAAAGGCAAGAAAGAAGACAAACCACAAGCAACGCGTGACCCGAAGAGTGGACGTAACTCTATCGACTTCTTCTAAGCGATAGAATCATATAAGCGATTGAATCTTAGCGTTCAAACCCATACATACCAAAAGCACCGACATGTGTTCGGCGCTTTTTTGTTGGGATAGTTTGTGTGGCTTATGCGGCATGACGAGATAAGCTTAATGCACCGTGCATTGGCAGGTTGCGTATTCTGTCCAGTGATGAATTGCACTTGGTTTACCGAGATAAAACCCTTGATAATAATCGAGTTCCAGTTGACGCATGGCTTGCAGCTGGTTGTTCTCTTCAACCCCTTCGATAATCACTTTGGCCCCCATGTTTGCCGCTAGATCTACCGCACTTCGAATGGAAAAGGTATCACCAGCGCAATAATCGAGTAGATAAGAGCGATCAATTTTAATTATGTCAGGACAAAGCTGCTGAACTCGGGCAATGTCGGAATGTTGCGCGCCAAAATCATCGATGGCAAAGATAAAGCCATTCGCTCTCATTAACTGTACGGCTTTGATCAGTAAATCAGTATCACCACAGGATTCTTCTACAACCTCAAACACCACATCAGACGGGGTCATACCCAAATCGGCAAGACGTTTGTAAAGCAAGCCGTTGTCTTTAAAGCCCATGTCTTTGGTGAGCGTGAGTAGAGTTTGAGGCATAACATTGAGAAAGAGCTTAATCGGCGTTCCGGCAAAGTGACGAGCGAAGTTTCTGATGTGCATGGCTCGGGATAAAAATTCAACACATAAGCGAAAGTAAGGGTCGATACTTGCGTTGGAGAGAAAAATGTCTGGGCGAATTTGAACGCCGTCTGCGCCATGAATACGAAGGAGGGCTTCCATTCCAATAACGCGTTGGTGCTTATCAAAAATCGGCTGATAAACACTGTGAAAAGTGAATTGGTTGATGACTACGTAATATTCCCCAAGACCGTCCTGTCTTATGTACTGTTCGTAGTCAGACTGTTTCTTTAACTCCATGAAAAACGCCGAGAATTTAGCATTGAGTCAATGTAACAGGATGCAGTTCCAATTTGAAGAATCAAATGTGTCTAATTGCATGTGCTATTGAGTTAATTTGAAATAGATTCCGATTTTTTCTCAATATATCGAAAAATGAGTGACAGACCGAAACAAATCAAGAAGTAAGAAAAGCCAACAATCAGCCAAATTTCAAAGATATATCCTGATGAGTTTGCCATCTCTGTCCCAACGAAAGTCATTTCTTGTATAGAAATTAGCGAAACGATGGAGGTGTCTTTCACCAAAGAGATGGTTTGACCGGCAAGTGCAGGTGTTATTGCTTTAAGCACCTGTGGCGCGATAACGAATCGGTACTTCACCCATCGAGACAAGCCCAATGAATCCGCCGCTTCCCACTGACCTTGGTCGATACTTTGTAAACCTGCGCGCACAACTTCTGCTATGTAGGCAGAAGAGAGTAAGCCGACGCATAACACGCCAGAGGCAAGATTTTCCCAAAGGTTAGAAGGTCCAAAAAGAAAGCTTTGTAGCGCGTTTGGTTCACCGTTGTAGTTTCGTAGAAGATCTTCTAAACCGAGTAACGGGATCAATTGGTTAGAAATGAAAAAGTAGAAAATAAAAACAAAAACCAACGGTGGGATGTTTCTTACCAACTGAATAAACGCGTTGGCAGGTGTGCGCAACCAAACGGAGCGAGAGAAACGCGCTAAGCCCAACAAAGTGCCAAGCACTAATGCGAAACTGATGCCCCAAATACTGAGCCTTAACGTCGAAATCAAACCTTGGAAGAAGTAGGGCAAACCACCGTCGGATCTTGGTGTGAAAAGTAGTTCAAATGCCTCTTTCCACTGCCACAAATAATGCACACCAACGCTGGAACGATGGTACAGCCAAACACCACCAATACCGCAGATAATAAGCAGTACCCAATCGAGCGTGTTGAACCGAACTAGAAAGGAACCTGTGTTGGCCTTGGTGGGTGCTGTGCGAGTGGTGGTTTGTTCGCCCAAAAATTTAACTCCGATAGATGATGGAAAAGTAAAATAGATGATTCAAAAGTATAGGCTCGCGAAGACCACGAGCCATTTAGATTACTGGCCTTGCGAGACTTGGTCTTGCCAATCTAATGTCGAGAACCAGTATTCATAACGCTGTTTTAACCATCCATCTTGGGTTCTTTCTTCAATCCATTTATTGAAAAAGGCTTTTTTATCTTCCTCCCCTAAGCGAACCGCAAAGGCTTCGTTACCTTTTGATAGTCGCTCAGAGAATGGAAGGAATAGCTTGTCGCTGTGTTTCACTGTCTCATGTTCTGGTTTTGGGCTAGAAGCAATAACCGCATGGGCGTTACCATTCAGTACCTCTTGGAACGCTTGCGCGTCGTCATCAAATTGCAGAATCTTCGCTTTCGGGAAGGTTTCTCTGGCTACTTGAACGGTGAATGCGCCGCGACGAGCCGCAATTTTTACGCGTCGTGAGTCAAAATCGGAGAATTCGCTAAAACCTGAAGCAAGCTCTTTGTTCGCTGCCACTTGAACTCCAGAGTGCGAGTAGGGCTCGGTAAACAACACGCTTTTGGAACGCTCAGGCGTGACCGACATGCCACCGATAATCACGTCGAACTTTTTCGCCAGTAGTGCGGGAATAATGCCATCCCATGCAGTCGGTACAAATTCCACTTTCAAACCTGAATCTTGTGCTAAGCGTTTGGCCACATCGATTTCAAAACCGATTAACTCACCTTGCTTGTTGCGCATTGCCCAAGGTACAAATGTTGACATACCAACGCGCAAAGTGCCTCGTTCTTTGATTTGATCTACATTGGGAGTGGGAACGTCTTCTTTCGCGATAGTAGGCATAGCGATGGCTAGCCCTAATAATGCAGTAATGGTCGCTTTGAATAACTTCATGTTATCTCCTTATAATTTGCGCCAACTGGCTCCGAGTTTGTGTTCTAGCCATGCAGACAAGCCAGAAAGTGATAGAGTGAGAGCAAGATAAATTGCTGCCACGGTAAACCAAATTTCGAACGGCATCGCCGTCTCAGAGACGATGTTGCGTGCCTGTGTTGTTAAATCAAAAATCGCCATCACGCTTACAATGGAAGAGTTTTTGATCAAAGAAACCACTTCATTGGTCAATGGCGGTAATGTGCGCTGTAAAACCTGAGGCAAAATCACGTCTTTGTAAGTGTAAAACGGTGATAACCCGAGTGTTTGTGCTGCTTCGAATTGCCCTTTAGGAATACTGTTTAAACCTGCGCGGAATATTTCCGCAGTGTAGGCACCTTGGAAAAGGGACAATGCCAAAACGGCGGTGTTGAATCGGTCCAAACCAATCACGGGGCCAAACACGAAGTAGAGTAAATAGATTTGCACCAACAACGGCGTGTTACGTATTACCTCGACATAAGTGGTGCCAATAACATTGCCGACTTTCGAATCACTAAGCCTTAGTAACGCGGTGACCAACCCCAACACTAAGGTGAAGAATAGACTAATAGTCGAGATGTTAAGCGTGACCAATAGCCCATCGATAAGTTCTGCTGGCCACCATTCGCCATCTTCATAAAAAGCGATGTAATCAGGTACGCGTTCCCATTGCCATTGATAGCCCATAGCATCGGCACCAGAGTCCAACACCCACACAATCGCGATGAAGAGGAGCATCATTTGCAGCAAAGCTTGAAGGACGGGTTTGATTACGCGAACTATCATCAGTAACTTAAAATTTGGTTCAAAAATGCTTGGGTTCGTGGATGCTGTGGTGTTTCAAATAAGGCGATCGGTGAGTTCATTTCCACGATTTGGCCTTCATCCATAAATACCACGCGGTTCGCTACTTTTTTGGCAAATCCCATTTCGTGCGTGACGCAAATCATCGTCATTCCGCTTTGTGCCAGTTCAACCATGACATCCAACACTTCGTTGATCATTTCCGGGTCAAGCGCCGAAGTCGGTTCGTCAAAAAGGAGTAAGTCCGGTTCCATACATAAGGAACGGGCAATCGCGACGCGCTGCTGCTGACCGCCGGAAAGCTGGATGGGATACTTACTCGCTTGCTCTTCAATATTGACTCGCTTGAGGTAATGTCGTGCGCGTTTTTCAGCTTCTTGTTTTGACAATTTGAGTGTGCGAATCGGCGCTAAGGTAAGGTTTTCCAGTACAGTCAAATGAGGAAAAAGGTGGAAGTGCTGGAACACCATGCCGATTTTACCGGGCTTGAGAGATTTTGCATGAGAAGGCTGGTCAAACACATGAAGTTGACCTTCTTGAATCGATTCAAGATGGTTGATGCAACGAATGAGCGTTGATTTTCCTGAACCAGAAGGGCCACACACAACGACGATCTCGCCAGAATGTACGGAGAAGTTGATATCTTTTAGAGCGTGGTAATCGCCATACCACTTGTTTACGTTGCTAAATTCGACGACGGGAGTGTTCTCTTTCAAAGGGGCACGCTTTTAGGGATAACAATCGCTCTACAATAACAAGTTGTGAATGCGATTTCATTAAGTTAACGCTCATATTCCAAGAGTCAGCGAATGGTTGGTTATATCGTGCGTAATAAAAAGGACCTGCCATTTGGCAGGTCAAGTCCCTGTGGAGCAAGTTATGGGGGAGAAATTCAAGGTCGAGCTTGAATAAGGGGGAGGTAAACCTAAGCTGCGATTTCTTCCGCTGGCTTCATGTGAGAAGACACATTCAAGCTCAGCAAGCGACACGCATTGATTTCACCCATGCCTTCGATGGAGTCGAGTTGGGTCATCAAAATGGAGGAAATATGTGCTTCGTTGGCCTTTTGACGTAAGCATTCCACTAATTGTGGCGCGAGATCAACGTGGCTTTCTGCTGCTTTGAAATACAAAGGTTCAACACCGCGTAGAATGGTAATTTGTGCAAGTAAAGCGGGGTTGTCGCTCAGAGCCCAAATCTTAGTTTTACTTTGGCAGCGAGACATCAACAGCGGCGTTTCACCATGTTGGGTTAAAATCGCAACGCCAAGATCTTGATGAACGCGAGAAGCCGAAATCATTGATGAAAGCGCGAAACTTTTGCCTGGGTTAGAACATAAGTGTTGCAGAGTATCCCAGCAGTCATGGTTGCATTCCAGCTCGTGCTCTGCACCTTGTGCGATGCGAACCATGGCTTCGACCGCTTCGATTGGGTATTTGCCCGCCGCCGATTCCGCCGACAGCATCACGGCGTCTGTTCCGTCGATAATCGCGTTTGCCACGTCTAACACTTCAGCGCGAGTTGGGAGAGGATTCTCGATCATCGATTCCAACATCTGGGTCGCGGTAATGACTGGCTTACCCCAATGTTTAGAACGATTGATCAATGATTTTTGCACCATTGGCAGTCGTGCGTCGCCAATCTCTACGCCTAAATCGCCGCGAGCAACCATAATGATGTCTGATGCTTTAATGACATCATCCATGGCTTCTTTGGTTTCAACTATTTCTGCGCGTTCTACCTTCGCGACAATCTTGGCGTGACAACCTGCTTTTTGCGCCAAGCTGCGAGCGTATTCGATATCTTGTGCATTGCGCGGGAAAGAAATGGCAAGGAAGTCGGCTCGAAGTTTAGCTGCGGTGTCGATGTCTTGAATGTCTTTCGCGGTAAGAGCCGGAGCGGAAAGACCGCCACCTAACAAGTTAATGCCTTTACGGTTAGACAACTTACCGCTGTTCAATACTGTGGTTTTAATCCACTGCTCGTCACGGTGTACTTGGCTTACTTTTAGCTGAATGCGGCCATCATCTAGCAACAGAATATCGCCTTCGTTCACGTCTTGAATCAGCTCTGGGTAATCAAGCCCAACCATTTCTTGGGTTCCAGATTGTGCGTCAAGTGTGCCGCTCAGGGTGAATACGTCGCCTTGATTGAGTAGAACTGCGCCATTTTCGAAACAAGAAATACGAATCTTAGGGCCTTGTAAATCGACTAACACACCAACATAAGTGTCGAGTTCAGCCGCAATTTCACGAACTAAATTCGCGCGTGCAATATGTTCTTGCGCCGTTCCGTGAGAAAAGTTGAGTCTGACTACGTTCGCGCCTGCTCGAATCAATTTAGTCAGTGTTTCGCGGTTTTCACTTGCTGGGCCTAGCGTAGCCACAATTTTGGTTTTACACATTTGTCACCTCAATCGACACTTAAAAAGGAAAATAGAAATAGGGGGGGATTTTCTATCAATCTCGTAAGCACTCTTTGCAAAAGAACTTAAGACATTGGGGGAGTAAGCGGGAGTTGCCTCCCGCTTTAGTCAGGATTAGTGACTAGGGCGAGCTTCTAGCTCTTTTTCTTCAACTGGGTCGATATCAACCACTTTCTTCGCATTCCAAACTGTTAGAGCAAGAAGTAGAGAAATCACACCAGCAGCCAGCCAGAAATATTGCGCTTGAGAGAAGTCGTATTTAGTTACGCCATCAACCTCTGTGATTTTGATTAGAGAAGCTGACGCTAACTCTTGACCAGAAGCGGCGATGTAAGAGAACAGACCGATGAAGCCTTTCACTGCGCCAACTGCGTTCTTAGGCATCAAGTCACAAGCAGTTAGACCTGCAAGGAACACAACCAGACCACCGATAGCGAAACCGATCATACCGAGTGCTACTGCGTCAACGATGCGGTTATCTGGGCCGAAGAACATCAAGCACATGCCACCGATGTTCGCCAATCCGTAAAGTAGAGTCGGGATATGGCGGTTAGAGTTGAACACCTTGTCAGAGATGATGCCTGATAGGATTGCACCTGCTAGACCCGCGATAGGGTATGTAGACATTGCAAAGCCAGCGTCAATCAGTGAGTAACCTTTTGCTTCTTGTAGGTAAAGAACTGCCCAAGAAGACATCGCGTAGCGAGAGATGTACATCGCTGCACACGCTGCTGCAATTAGCCAAACGGTTGGTTGCTTCAGGATGAACATTTGAGCGCGACGAGTTGCTTGCGGATCGTTCTTTTTCTTGATCTCAGGTTCTTCGTCGAATGCTGTTGCTGAATCTGGCAAACCGTAAGTTTGTGGACGGTCTTTTAGGATGAAGAACATACAAATCGCTGCTGCAATCGCTGCAATACCCGCACCGATGAAACCTGCGCGCCAACCGAAGTAGCTCACTAGAGACGCCGTTAGGATCCAAGTGATACCTTCACCGATGTTACGTGAGCCACCCCAGATAGAGTAACGGCTACCACGTTGTTTTGGTGAGAACCATTGGAACAGAGACACACAAGACGGTGCTGAACCAACAGATTGGAACCAGCCGTTTAGACCCCAAAGCAGAACAAAGAAGAATGCCGTGGTGTTCAAACCCATGAATACTGCGGTGATACCAGACAGTAGTAGAGAGAACGACATAAATCGGCCAATGTTGGCATAGTCAGAAAGGAAGCCGTTCGAGAACTTACCAAAAGCGTAAGTGAAGAAGAAAGCCGAACCCATGATACCGAGTTCTTCGATGGTTACGATGCCTGCATCCAGCATTGGTTTTTTAACAACACCTAAACTCATACGAACTACGTAGAAGACGGCGTAACCGAAAACCAAGCCTAAAAATACATGCCATTGGTAGCGTTTGAAACGCGCTTGCATTTCCTCTTTCGAGCCATCTGAAAGAGGGAGGTCAGGGCGTGTTTTAAAGAAATTAAACATCTTGCACTCCAAGTTTTAATCACAAATGTTTTGTTGCAGGGCTATCTTGAAGTGACAGATTGCACAGTACAAAGGCATGAATTTGAGACAGAATTGACCCATATTGATATTTAGGTTGAGTCAAAAACGGGAATTTAGAACGTTAGGCTGACACTTGTTACTGATAGAATATGCTTAGTTCTAGTTGAAGTGCGTCAATAGTGACTCAAACATACTCTGTAAGATTTTTTGACAATCTTTCATAGATTTGAGTTACCGCACACTATTTAAGGTTTTTGGTTAATTTGATGGCTGATTTCAAGCAATTTGGGCGTCGTTTACTTCTTGGTGCGGCGCTTTATGCACCACTCACAATGGCAGCAGAAAAAGAGTTGGTGATACTCACGACCTTCTCTCAAGCACCAATCACTGCTTTGGTGGATGACTTTACGCAGCACTATCCTGATGCTGAAGTCCGAGTGGTTCACCGACGCACTCAATCAAGCCTGCAATTGCTCAGCAAAAGCTACATGAAGGATATCGACTTGGTGTTGAGCTCGTCGCCGTTTCTGATGCAAGAGCTGTCTAATGAACATCGTTTGGCTGATATGTCGTCGCGTGTGCAAGTGCCGAAATGGTTGTCGCCTTATCTATTACCTAATAACGATCAAGTCGTGGCGTTTGGATACTCCGGCGCCGGGATTGTTTGGAACAAAGATTATTTGGCCGCGAACCATTTACCAGAACCGAAGCGTTTTCAAGATCTGACCAATCCGCTGTACTTTGGTCACGTCACCATGAGCACGCCAAGCCGCTCTGGAACCACGCAATTGATGGTCGAGAGTGTGCTTAGTCAATATGGTTGGCAAGAGGGCTGGCGGATTTTACTCAATGTGGGAGCGAACCTCGCGACGATCTCTTCTCGCAGTTTTGGAGTGGCGGATTACATCGCCAAAGGTAAGTTTGGTATTGGGCCGACGATCGACAGCTACGCACTGATTGCGCAACGCAAGTTCGACTACGTTGGCTTTGCTTATGACCAAGACTTTACGCTGATGCCTACCTATATTGCACAAATCAATCGGGGCAAGAGTGATAAGTTGGCAGAGTCCTTTATTGCTCATTTGCTTTCGAAAGAAGTACAAGAGCAGATGGAAAGCAGCACCTTCTCCAAAACAGCGCTTGACGATACGGCTCGATACGGTGGAGAAAATCCCGTTCTCGACCTAGAACAGGTAATGCCACGCGAAGCGTTAATCAACTTGATTTTTGATACCGCGATCACCAAGCGCCTTCCGGAGCTTCAAGATGCTTGGCTCTCGCTCATTAAATTGAATCGACTAGCCGACGGAAAACCAGAGAAACAACGTTCGCTACAAGCCATTGAAAAACAACTGTTTGAATTGCCACTGAGTAAAGCGCAAGTAACCGAAATTGCGCAAAAGCTGTCGACCATGGATAAAGACTCCGAAGTTGGCATGACGCACTACCAAGCGTTATTGGCAGAGTTTTCCCATGAATTGGGGCGTGCGATGTCGGAAAAATTGGACAACGTTAATAAGCAATTGGCTCAATGGCGAGGGAAAGAGAAGTAGTGTTATACCCGAAATACAAAACCATTGGTGCCCGCTTAATTGCCGCTTTTGCTTGCAGCACGCTCTTGCTCACCGTGGTGTGTTTGGTCGCTTGGGCGACATGGAACAGCTTGGATAATCAGGTGCGCCTTTTGTTGGAAGATAGCGTGCCTAAATATAACGCCAGCTATTTTCTCGAAAGTAAAACCAGTGAAATTAACCGCCGCGTAGAAGCGCTGCAAGCGGTAGACAACAAAGTACAGCTGACTGAACAAGCCATGCAGGTCAACGAGCAATTGGCTTCGATTTCGACAGTTCTGAAAAGCAATAAGATGAGCTCGGAGTTTTATCAATTGCTCGAATCGGAAGCTGGCCTTGCCTCGCTACTGGAAAAGTACGTGGATATGATTTCAACTCGCATCGATCAAACTCGCCGCGTCGACCAACTGATGGAGCAGATTAACTGGCTTCACCAAGATATTCGCTCTGAGCTCAAACCGGTTCGACAAGAAGTGCATTGGCAAATTGAGCGGGTAAACGATTCGAAAGAAATTCAAAACTTGCTGGTGCAATTGAGTACTTTGCAACGGGTCATCGATATTGAATCGGCGGTGTACGACATGGCGATTGATGTTGCTGGCGCATCAATGCCGGAGCAGGTCGACAATGGGATGAAGGTGATTCACTTTCGCTTGATGGATCTGCAAGAAAGCAGCACAACCTTAATGAATCAGCCAACCTCAATCGCTTACAAACAGTTATTGCAAGAACTTGTGGTTGTGTTGAGTCCAGAAGGCGCGTTCGATAAACAATTGATGTCATTAGTGACGTTGAACGGCGATATTCAGAAAATACAAGAGCAAATCGCGCTCAGCATGGATGCCATTCATCAACAAATCGGTGAACTGGTTTCTACTGCGGATCAAACGTTCAAACAGGTGAAGAGTGAAACCGCCGAGCGTGTGTCTTACGGCAACCACGTTTTGATTGTCTGCTTTAGTTTGTCGATCATGACGAGCATGTTCTTGACGTATTACTTCATCAACCGCCGCATTGTGGCGCGTTTGATAGGGTTAGGTGACAGTATTGATGCCATAATCAAAAACGACCTGAGCCATCCGGTTGTGGTGGACGGCAATGATGAGATCGGACGCTTGAGTGAAAAGCTCATCGAATATGGTGAAAAGGTACAGGAAATTCAGCGGACTAACGCTTTGAGTCTGATCAACAACACCACGGCGAGTTTGATTACCAGTGACCTCAATGGCGTAGTGGAATCAGCAAACTTAAGCGCGCGTAAGTTGTTGAAACTTGGTGAGGTTAACGAAAGTTATCCGATTTGGGAGTACTTCCCAGAGAGCTGTCGAGATCAACTGAAAAAGGTATTCGATGGTTCTCATTTGTGGATTGAACTCGGTAAAATTCATGTGACATTGTCACTTGGGGACGAGAAACCAAAGTATGTGCGTTTTGATATTCGTCCTTTCGCGCATGGTGCTGAATACAAACTGATCATGACCATTACGGATGTCACTCATCAAGAAATGACCACGCGTACCTTGGAAAGTCGAGTGTTAGAAAAAACGCAAGATTTACTACTGAAAAACCAGCAGTTAGAAAACGAAATCGAAGAGCGCATTCGCACCGAAGACAATCTCAAAAAGACGCAAGATGAGTTGATTCAAGCTGCAAAAATGGCGGTTGTAGGGCAAACCATGACCAGTTTGGCGCATGAGCTTAACCAGCCATTAAACGCAATGTCGACGTATTTATACAGCGCGAGAATGTTCCTCGAACAGAAATCTCCAGAAAAGGTTGGTGAATCCATTACCCACATCGAAGGTTTGGCGACTCGGATGAGTAAGATCATCAACAGTTTGCGCCAATTCGCTCGCAAGCCAGAAGGTGAAAGAGAAGTGAAGTCTGTAAGTATTCATGAGGTGGCGGAGCAAGCATCCACCATTGTAAACACGCGAGCGAAGCGTCAACAGATCATCATAGAAAACCAGTTACCTGATGATGTAAAAGTGCAAGGCGATATGTTGGCGCTAGAACAGGTCTTCATTAACGTCTTGGTAAACAGTTGTGATGCGTTGATGGAAAGTACAAGGGACGAACAAAAACGGATTCAAATGGCGCTGGTGGAACGAACCAGCCAAACCACACTGATTGCGATCAGTGACAACGGCATTGGGTTTGGTGAAGAGATTGTGCAGCGGATTTTTCAACCTTTTGTGTCGACAAAAGAAGTTGGTCTAGGGCTGGGGATGAATATTTGTAAGTCATTAATAGAAAAGCATAAAGGAAGTATCTACCTCGCTTCCTCATTAGAAAAAGGTGCGATGGTTGTGTTGGAGTTACCCAATGAGCAATAACCCATATTCAGTATTATTGGTCGATGATGATCAGGATGTTTTGGACTCTTATTCGTACTTGATGAACATATCATCAATCAAGTCAAAAGCCATTAACGACCCAACACAAGCGCTGCAATATGTCTCTCCAGAGTGGGCGGGCGTTGTTATTCTCGATATGTACATGCCGCAAATGCATGGATTAGAACTGCTTCGGATGATCAAAAACGTCGATGAGCGAATCCCTGTCATTGTGATCACTGGGCACGGGGATATTCCAATGGCGGTTGATGCAGTAAAGCAGGGCGCGTGTGAGTTTTTAGAAAAACCGATCAATCCTGCGGAGCTCTTAACACTAGTAAAACAGCAGCTTGAAACTCGAAGCAGCCAGGTGGAATTGCAGCTACAGGCGGAGAAATCTATTTCGCGCTCATTAATTGGTAAGTCTGCGCATATGGAGCAGATCCGCAAGCTTGTTGCCCAATACGCGTTACTGGACACGCACGTGGTGGTTTATGGTGAGTCGGGCACTGGGCGTCACAGCGTCGCGGGGTTAATTAAAGACATGATGTCTAAGAGTGAAGAAACGGAGTATGGCTCTTTAGCGCTCAGTGCAGCCACAACAACGGATAGTATTGATGACGCTATCGACAAACAGCAGTCGTGTTTACTTGTGTTAGAGAACTTACCTGAACTGCCTGAAGAGGGGCAACGGCATCTGGCTCAATTGTTATTGGCGCGAGAACGTTGTGGGAAAAAGAATTTGCGTGTTGTAACGATTTTTGACTCAGAACCGGAAGCGTACATCACCAAAAATCAATTGCTGCCGGAGCTGTACTATCTGCTCAACCAAGGCGTGGTGCACGTACCGCCATTGCGTCAGCGCCCTGACGACATCGTGACGATATTTCATTACTTCTTAAAACTGAGTTGTAAGAAATTAGGCAAAACATTGCCGAATGTCGACTCTAGCTATCTTGCGCTACTGAGAGGCTATCCGTGGCCGGGCAACATCCGTGAGCTAAGAAACATCGCTGAGTTATACGCAATCGGAATTGTTAAGCTAACGGGTAAAGAGCGCATCTACTCACAAAATGAGATTCAGCTTCCATTGGATGATTTGGTGGACGATTTTGAAAAGCAGCTCATAGAAGATGCGCTGTTTTTGCACTCCGGGCGAATTACGGATGCGGCAAACCATCTGCAAATACCGCGTAAAAAGCTGTATTTGAGAATGAAAAAGCACGGAATTGAAAAGGGCAATTATAAGTCGCGATAACAACAAAGCGTTTGAGGTCTACATCAGTAAGCTCAAACGCTTTTTTCATCAAAATTCAGAGTGGCAAACACCAATCTGCGGCATAGAAAATTAACTGATCACCGTGAGATACGGATAACGAATCACGATGGCAATTACGGACATCGCCATTAAAGTTTGCGCTGAATAGTACGTGACCATCACCACTTGCCGAGAAAATACCGAGTAACCACCAAAGCGCTCAAAAGCCAGCACCGTGCCGGAAATGATGAAGATAAAACTTCCTAACACCGCAAACGAAGATGACTGCGTTTTCCCACTTAGATAATACTCAATGGCCATCCAACACATGGTCATCAAAACCAAAATGTAGATCGCGACAGGGATTCTTTCTTTGCCGAGGTCAGGTCGAAACAGCCAGTAAAAGCAAATGCCGAGCCCAAACAAAGCAATAGGAAGCCAAGGAGTGAAATGCCATGCCGACATTAAGCTAAAGCCATAGCTGTAGGACAAATGAGCAGAGCAAAATAGGCTTAGACCAATGATGAACTTATCTCGCGGTAACATTAGTAGTAAATCACCGAGTAGTGACAACGATAAACCCACTAATATCCACTGAGTGTAAGGAAGTTGACTCGCGGGAGAATTAAGCAAAATGCCAATCATCACAAGTACAGGCAATGGCTTTGATACGTAAAATAGCCATTTCGGCCCTTTACGGACACTTATGATGTGTATGAATGCTAATACAACGACAACTAGCCACATATATAAAGAACTCTCGAACAGACAAACGTGAGTAGCGTAGTGCTACTCTAAACAAAAAGATCTAACAAATGCGTAAGTTAGACCTTTGATTTCAATTTTATTTTTTTGTGTATGTAAAGCTAAACGGTCGCCACTTTACTGACCAACGGGAACACTTAATTTTGCGCATTAATTGTTGTTTTTAGAATGCCCAATATTTGAACGCGTTGAAGCTTACAAAATAGCATAAAAAAAACGGTATTGTGACCGTTAAGTCACAATACCGTTAAACCCTAGAAAGGGCAGTGAACAGTTGTTGCTGTTATGAGACAGCTAATTCTAAAATTTCACGGCTGCGTTCAAGAGTAATCGCTTGGTTTTCACCCAGAACCGTCATTCCGTGTTTGTTGAGTTGGTCAATGATGGCATCGATCGCTTGCTCGCGGCTCTCACCGTAGTTGTCTAGTTGAGTTGCTACACCAAGTTGGTGGTAGAACGCTTCGATGGCTTCGATAGTGCGTTCTGCAAGATCATCACCAGACTCCAGACCAAATACATTACGACCCATTTGCTCAAGCTTCGCGCGCTTAAATTGCATCTGGTTACGCAGCAGTGATGGTTGGATGATGGCAAGAGAACGTGCGTGATCGACGCCCCAAAGAGCAGTCAGCTCGTGACCGATCATGTGCGTTGCCCAATCGTGAGGAACGCCGCTACCAATCAAACCATTCAATGCTTGGTTTGCAGACCACATGAGGTTTGCGCGCCATTGGTCGTCATCGCGCTCTGCGAACTGTTCGCCAAGCGTTTTTAGGGTTTTTAGCAGGGTCTCTGCGTACCCGTCTTGAACCATCGCACCAGTAGGCAGTGTAATGTATTGCTCACAAACGTGTACCCACGCATCCACAATGCCGTTAATAAGCTGACGTTCAGGCAGCGTTTTCATTACATCTGGATCTAAGACTGCAAACTTAGGCTGTACAGCAGGAGACATGAACGGCAGCTTGTCTTGAGTTTCTGCTTTTGTAATCACTGCACCCATGTTGGATTCTGAACCAGTTGCAGGTAGCGTTAGGATAGCCGCAAGCGGTGTTGCTTCTGTAACTTGATGCTTACCGATCATAATGTCCCAACCGTCACCATCGTACTTTGATGCTGCCGCAACGTATTTCGAACCGTCGATAACCGAACCACCACCAACAGCAAGAATAAAGTCGATGTTTTGATCTTTTACGATAGCGACCGCTTTATCCAATGTTTCTTTTGTTGGGTTTGGTTCTACACCAGAAAACTCAGACCATTCGTGGCCAGTGAGCGCTTCTGCTACTTGGTCGTATACGCCGTTCTTTTTGATTGAGCCGCCACCGTAAATCACCAAGACCCTTTGATCCGCTGGGATCGCGTCTTTGATTGCTGCGATTTGTTGTTGGCCAAAGAAAATTTTGGTTGGGTTGACATAAGAAAAGTTCATTGCAGACCTCTTGTTTCCAGTTGAGGAGATTGAATACGTGCATATTAGTACGACTTTTTGTCGTGTTGTAGGTCGATTTCTGTAAATTACTTGCCTATTTCTACAAAATTGTTGTTATAGCGCTGGAATCGGAAACAGAAGAGAAAGTATAGTGAGCAAAATGACAACAGAGCGTAGACCGATTGACAGTTTATGGAGCGTTACATGAACACATTAGCCGAAACCATGCAGCAGTATGTTGAAAAGCATGATCTGCACAATTTAGAAGGCATTAAGCAAACCGCTATCGAAGGCGTTTGGTTTTATCGCAGTAGCAAAGGCAATAACCGTCAACCATTTGTGTATCAATCAGGGATCATTGTGCTTGGCCAAGGGCATAAAAACATCCATATAGGGCAAACGCCAGTTCAGTATGGTCCGGATGACTATTTGGTGGTGGGTGTACCTATGCCTCTAGAGTGTGAAGCATTTGCCACCAACAATGAGCCTTTACTCGGTATTTCTATCGACATCTCGCCAACGCTGCTGCACAAACTTGTGAAAAAGCTCGAAGCACAGAAATTCAGTAATATCTGCGAAGATTCTAAACGTTGTGGCCTCAAATCGGTTCGAATGAACGACGCCATGCTCGATGCTTGCAAGCGATTAATGAAGGCGCTTTGCAACGATTTGGATGTGGCGATATTGGGCGAGTCCTTACTAGAGGAAATTGTCTATCGAACGCTTGTAAGCAAAGAAGGGCACGTGTTGTATGAATTGGCTCACCAAGAAGGTTCCTACGCGAGAGTTGCAAAAGCACTCAATCGAGTTCATGCCGAATACCATGAGCAATTGAATGTCCAAACATTGGCGGAAGAGGCCAACATGAGTATCTCGGCATTTCATCAGGCGTTTCGGAGCGTAACCTTAGAATCACCTTTGCAATACATCAAAAAAGTACGTCTCAATAAAGCGAGAGATTTGATTCAACTCGAAGGGAAACGAGTCAACGATGCTGCTCGACTTGTAGGCTACAGCAGCCCATCACAGTTTAGTCGCGAGTACAAGCGACATTTCAATGAAACACCAAGGTCAACAAAGGCATAGTGATCTTTATTTCAAAATGACGACTTTTTTCGCCTTTTTTATTAATTTGCGAGTCACTTATTTATTCGAATTATAAAATTAGTTGCTGGTGCCAAATAATAGGTATTTTGTTGCAACCATTTAGTGGATTCTTGAGAGGTGGTGTTGAAAACTCGCAAATACATAGTGTGAAATTTCCAACTTGTACTTAAGTTATTTTACGTCGAAATAAAAGTAAGAACGTGTTGTTTCAAACACGTTTAATATTGTTTTAACAATAACTTAAGGAAGAGCGATTATGCACCTTAAAAACGGGAAAGCAGTGAAAAGCGTCTTTACGCTAAGTACGCTGACTGCATCTTGTCTATTGGCCTTCAACAGCTACGCAGCGGTTGATTGTGCCCCTCTAGAAGTTTGGGATTCGTCAAAAGTTTATAATGGCGGCGACCAAGTTCAGCACGAAGGTAACGCATACAAAGCGCGTTACTGGACGCAAAACAATAACCCTGCACAAGCTGGCCAGTGGGGCGAGTGGGAATCTCTTGGTGCTTGTGATGGAACAGGTCCTGTTGATCCACCACAAAATGAAATCCCGACGGTGACTCTAACCGCTCCTTCTGCGTCGGCATCTATCACCGCTGGTGAAGTGGTTAACCTAGCCGCAGATGCAGCAGACACTGATGGCACAATTAGCAAAGTTGAATTCTTTGTTGATGGTGCTTTAGTTGGTCAGTCTACTTCGGCTCCTTTCACTGCATCTTGGACTGCAACTGAAGGCATACACGAGTTCTCAACTAAATCTTATGATGACGCTGGCGCGGTAAGTACTGCAAGTTCAGTAACGCTTACGATTGCTTCAGCTCAGCCAGGTAATGAAGCGCCTACAGTGGATGTTGCGCTTTCAGCTACTTCAATCGAGTTAGGCGGTACTGTTACGCTTACTGCTAACGCAGCAGACGCGGATGGTAGCGTTGCTAAAGTTGACTTCTACGTTGCTGGCGCATTAGCTGGCACAGCAACAGCTGCTCCTTACACACTAGACGTTACGCCTTCAAAAGCGGGCGCTCTAGCGGTATACGCGAAAGCGACAGATAACGCAGGTGCAAGCACAGACTCTGCAATTGCTACGTTAACTGTAAATGGTGGCGCAGTGGTCTCTAACTGTCGTCCTGACGGTCTTTACCAAACAACAGGCGTGGACGTACCTTACTGTTCAATCTACGACGAAGAAGGTCGTGAGAAAATGGGTGCGGATCACCCACGTCGTGTCATCGGCTACTTCACGAGCTGGCGCGCAGGTGATGACCCACAATCGACTTACCTTGTTAAAGACATTCCTTGGGAACAGCTAACTCACATCAACTACGCGTTTGTGAGCATTGGTTCTGACGGTAAAGTGAACGTTGGCGATGTTAATGATCCAAACAACGCTGCAACTGGCAAAACATGGCCAGGTGTTGAAGTCGATCCTACGCTTGGTTTCAAAGGTCACTTTGGTGCACTAGCAACTTACAAGCAAAAACACGATGTTAAGACGCTAATCTCGATTGGTGGTTGGGCTGAAACTGGCGGTCACTTCGATGCAAATGGCGATCGTGTTGCTGATGGTGGCTTCTACACAATGACGACTAATGCCGATGGTTCTATCAACCATGCTGGCATTGAGAAGTTCGCCGCTTCTGCAGTTGAAATGATGCGTAAGTACAAGTTCGATGGTTTGGATATCGACTACGAATACCCAACATCAATGGCTGGTGCTGGTAACCCTTACGATAAAGACTTCATGGAACCACGTCGTCAGTACCTATGGGCTTCTTACCAAGAGCTGATGAAAGTACTTCGTGAAAAACTAGATGCAGCTTCTGCTCAAGATGGTACGCATTACATGCTGACTATCGCAGCGCCATCATCTGGTTACCTGCTACGCGGTATGGAAACCTTCGATGTAACTAAGTACTTAGACTACGTAAACATCATGTCTTACGACTTGCACGGTGCTTGGAACGATCACGTTGGCCACAACGCGGCATTATTCGATACAGGCAAAGACTCTGAGCTAGCACAGTGGAACGTATACGGCACAGCAGCTTATGGCGGTATTGGTTACTTGAATACTGACTGGGCTTACCATTACTTCCGTGGTTCTATGCCAGCAGGCCGTATCAACATCGGTGTTCCTTATTACACCCGTGGTTGGCAAGGCGTAACTGGTGGTGACAATGGTCTTTGGGGCCGAGCAGCGCTACCTAACCAAGCTGAGTGTCAACCAGGCACAGGTGAAGGTGAGAAGAACAACTGTGGTAACGGTGCTATCGGCATCGACAACATGTGGCACGATTTAGATCCACAAGGTCGTGAAATGGGTGCAGGCTCGAACCCAATGTGGCACGCGAAGAACCTAGAGAAAGGCATTTGGGGTTCTTACGCTCAAGCTTACGGTCTAGATCCAGTGAACGATCCTTCTGACAAATTGGTTGGTACGTACACTCGTAATTACGACAGTGTTGCTGTAGCACCTTGGTTGTGGAACGCAGAGAAGGGCGTATTCCTATCTACAGAAGATAAAGCTTCTATCGAAGTGAAAGCGGACTACGTTATCGATAAAGAAATCGGCGGTATCATGTTCTGGGAACTAGCAGGTGACTACAACTGTTACGTACTAGATGCAAATGGCAACCGTACTGCTATCGATACAACTGAGCAAGCGTGTGCTGCGGGTAATGGTGAATACCACATGGGTAACACTATGACCAAAGCTATCTACGACAAGTTTAAGTCTGCAACGCCTTACGGTAACAAAGTAGCGACTGGTCCAACACCAACTGAAGCTGTAGATATTACTGTTAGTGTTGGCGGCTTCAAAGTTGGCGACCAAAACTACCCAATTAACCCTAAGATCACATTTACGAACAACACAGGTCAAGCGATCCCTGGCGGTACTGAATTCCAATTCGATATCCCAGTATCTGCGCCGGACAACGCGAAAGACCAATCTGGTGGCGGTTTGAAAGTGATTGCTTCTGGACATACTCGTGCAAACAACATCGGTGGTTTGGATGGCGTAATGCACCGCGTGTCGTTCTCTCTACCAGCATGGAAAGATCTGCCAGCAGGCGGTACTTACGAGCTTGATATGGTTTACTACCTACCAATCTCTGGTCCTGCGAACTACTCAGTGATTTCTGGTGGTAAAGAGTTTGCGTTCAAGTTTGAGCAACCAGATCTACCAATCGGTGACCTAAACGCGGGTACTGGCGGTGGCGGTACAACTGAACCAGGTTCTTGTGACACTGCTGGTTTGGTAACATACCCAAATCTGCCACAAACTGACTGGGCAGGTAACCCAAGCCACGCAAACCAAGGTGACAAAGTCATCCACAATGGTGTGGTTTACCAAGCAAACTGGTGGACGGCTTCTGAACCAGGTAGCGACGGTAGCTGGGCTACAGTATGTAACATCTAATCATTATTGATTAACTGTTATTACCTAACTTTCATAGGTACTTAAACAAAAGCGCACGGTAATTATCGTGCGCTTTTTCGTTTATGTTGTCGTTTGAATTGAGGACTCTCAGAACTGGTAGCTCTCCGGTATAACAACAATGCCTTTTTCTGAGATCTTGAAGCGTTTGGCGTCTTCAACCTTATTGATGCCGATTTGTGTGTTCGGTGGTATGCGAACGTGTTTATCGACGATGCAATTCACCAGTTGGCTGCCTTCACCGACTTCTACATCATCAAAAATGATGGAATCCACAACGGTCGCGCTATCTTGAATGCGCACATTTGATGAAATGATCGAGTGCTGGACTGAGCCGCCTGAGTTGATAACACCGGTAGCTATGATCGAGTTGATGAAAATACCTTCGTTTCCTGTTGCAGAAGAGACGGTTCTCGCTGGTGGAAATTGAGGTTCGTAAGTGCGGATAGCCCAGTTAGATTGATAAAGGTTCATCGGAGGTACTGGTTCCAATAAATCCATATTTGCTTCATAGAAGGAGTCAATTGTCCCGACATCACGCCAGTAACAATCTTTATCGACACGACCTTTGCTGCCACAAAACTTGTAAGCGTAAACCGATTCGGTGTCGATCAATTTTGGAATAATGTCGTTGCCAAAGTCATGGCTAGACGTTTCCAGTTTCGCATCTTCGGTCAGCGCTTCTTTGAGCACATCCATATCAAAGATGTAGATCCCCATTGATGCAAGGCTCTTGGTTTTATCGTCTGGAAGAGTAGGTGGGTTTTCAGGCTTCTCGACAAAAGACTTAACCAGTCCGTTTTCAGCGATTCCCATTACTCCGAAAGCAGAGGCGTCCTTTACTGGAACATCCATACAAGCAACGGTCAGCTTTGCCCCTTTCTCTTTATGCTCCTCAAGCATCGCTGCGTAATCCATACGATAAATATGGTCACCAGATAACACAACAACGTATTTTGCGTCGTTCCGCGATAGTAACCATAAGTTGTGGTAGATGGCGTCGGCGGTACCTTCATACCATGCACCACCTTTGCGCATTTGAGGCGGAACTGCCGTAATGTACTCACCAAGTTCGGGATTAAAAATCGACCAACCGTCACGAAGGTGCTTTTGTAGTGAGTGAGATTTGTATTGAGTAAGCACTAGAATTTTACGTAAACCTGAATTAAGACAATTGGTTAGCGTAAAATCGATGATTCTGTATTTGCCGCCAAATGGTACCGCAGGTTTGGCTCGATCATCAGTGAGTGGGCTAAGTCGTGAGCCCATCCCGCCTGCTAAAATTACAGCGAGTGCGTCTTGCATAATATTCCCTTTCCCTTGTTCTACATGCGTCTAAACCGTGCTTAACCGGAGGAGGTGTTATACAACGCAACAATTTAGAATGACATGTGCTGGTTTGTTTGTTAGCTACTGCAAACTGTAGTACAAGAATCGCGCCATTGAATATTTCTTTAAAAATCAAAATGATGAATTTTGTGACCGAGAGTTGATGCACTATATTAGTGAATTAAAAAATAGACAGTGCATTATATTGGGGCGGTATAGAATCTGGGGATTTAAAGAGATTATTGATTTACAATGTAAAACCTATTTAAAACAGTAAGATAAAGGGAGCTGTCTAGCTCCCTTTGTGTTTGATTTCATTTAAATGAAGCTCATTATGACAAACCGATGATATTACCATCTTCATCAAGGTCGAGATTCATAAACGCTGGCTTGTCAGGAAGACCGGGCATGGTCATAACGCTACCCGATAATGCGTACACGAAGCCAGCACCGGCACATAAACGCAGTTCACGAATTGGAACAGTAAAGCCAACTGGCGCGCCTTTTACTGAAGAATCGGTGGTGATAGAAAGTGGCGTTTTAGCAATACAAACAGCTAATTCGTTAAACCCTAGTTTTTCAAAATGAGCCAATTGCTGAGTTGCAAGTTCACTCATTTCAACATTTGTCGCACCATATCCAGCTTCACACACAGACATCAGCTTCTCCTGAAGGGATTGATGTTTCTGATATAGAGGTCGGAAATTCGTGGTTTTTTCGCAAGCATCAACGACATGCTGTGCTAGATCTCTCGTACCTTCACCACCTTGGGCAAAAGCAGTGCTGATAGCGACTTTAACATTTGGATCGAATGCGTGAATGAGATCTTGAAGCGCGATGAGTTCTTGTTCGCAATCTTGAGGGAACTGGTTAATCGCAACAACGGCTGGGATTCCATATTTATGGACGTTCTTGATGTGCCACTTTAAGTTTTCAAACCCGGCTACCAATGCCGCTTGGTCAGGCGAGAAAATCGAATCTGGAATTGCCATGCCAGGGCGCAAGTCGTAGTGGTCGGAGTTCGCTTTAAGGCCTCTTAACGTCGCAACAATCACCACACAGTCAGGCGCTTTGTTGGCAGCCGCTGCTTTAATATTACAGGCTTTCTCAAATCCCATGTCAGAGCCAAATCCTGCTTCAGTTACCGTGTAACGCGAAAGTTTTAACGCAATCTCATCAGCGATAATAGAAGAATTGCCATGCGCAATGTTAGCAAAAGGGCCTGCGTGGATCAGAGTAGGGACACCTTCAAGCGTTTGCATCAATGTTGGTGCAATGGCTTCTTTCAACGTTACGGCCATCGCACCTGCTACTTGTAAATCTTCTGTGGTGATAGGCTGACCGTCGAGATCATAAGCAACAACAATTTTGCCAATGCGCTGACGTAAGTCTTTAAGATTTTTTGCCAACGCAATAATGGCCATCAACTCGGATGCGGCTGAAATATCAAAGCCTTCGTTACGCTCAAATCCGTTAATGGTTTTGCCATGTTCGTTCAAACCAATTTTGACCATGCGAAGTGCACGGTCGTTGTGGTCCATCACGCGTTTCCAAGTAATGCTTTCAACGTCAATTTTTAATGCTTTTAAACCAGTTCGAGCTTCAAAGGCGTCATATCCTTCGCGCTGCTCGTGGAATAAGCGCGCATCTAAAGCTGCAGACGCTAAGTTGTGTGCAGCCGTAACGGCGTGAATATCACCCGTCAAATGCAAATTGAGCTCTTCCATTGGCGCAACTTGGGAATATCCGCCACCTGCGGCACCACCTTTGATGCCAAAGACAGGCCCCATTGATGGCTGTCGAATACATGCCATCACGGATTGCTTTAGCTTCGCCAGTCCTTGAGCAAGGCCAATGGTTGTCACGGTTTTGCCTTCACCTAGTGGAGTTGGGGTAATCGCGGTGACCAGAACCAATTTGCCGTTTTGGTTGTCATTCAGGCGGGCTAAACACTTAGGGTGTACTTTGGCTTTGTATTTTCCATGTGTATCAAATTCTTCAGGCAATAGACCTGCTTTTTCAGCGATAACATCGATGGAAGATAACGGTGTGTTTCGGCAAATTTCAATATCAGACTGCATGGATACTCCCAAATATGGCTAACACGCGGCGTTCAACATCAAGCAATCTATGAAGACTGTATTGTTGTTGCGCAAACGTTTGCGCGAGAATAATACTGGTATAAAATTAGGTGTAAAGAAGTTCGTGCGCCTTCGCGTGCTACATAGTAACAAAATCCACTAAATACTGCGCTAGATCAAAACAAAAAGGCCACCAAACGGTGACCTAAGTATATTTTTTGCTCTAAAGCTAACCTTCTTAGCGATCCCAGTAGGTCTCTTCTAAGCTGTCTTCGCGTTCTGGCAGAGCTCGCGATAGGCGAGGAGAGTGCTGAGTTAGCACTTCGTAGCTCACGCGGTTCGCGTATTTACAAATTTGAGAAAGTGATGAATACGTCAGACAGCGTACTTCGTGTTTCTCTGAAGTTGGCACTTCTTTCTGATGGAAAGAGTTTGCAGCCATGTCATGCAGCAGTGCTGACAGTGCGGCATCACCCGCGCCATTAGTGTTCTTAATTTCTAGAGGGCCACCAAGGTATGGACCGATATGTGAATACACTTTCATTGGATTCACACAATCTTCTTTGCGCATTGCGCGGCTGAACTCAAACTTGTTGAATTCCTCAATCGAGCTTTCAAGAATATCGTGTGTAGTTTCACGTTTCACTTTTTCGTCCGTGTAACCTGCCATGTAAAGACCGTTTGGCCCGGCAGTACAAAGAACAAGATCTACCCACTCAAGTGCTTTATCCGCAGCGGCGAGTGGATCGTTTTCGCCTGTCAGCGCCGCGCCCTCTTCTTCATTCATAGCCACAACAGATACGTTTTCACGAATGTACTCTTGCCACCATTCCGCATTGCCTTCAATCACGTACTTTGTACCTAGAGTAAGAACAACAGGTACATCGTGCTTCTTGGCAAAATCAATCGCGCGTTGTACTGCTTTAGGCATTGGGTCTTCTTCTTTACCGCGCATTAGGTACGAAGAAACAACAAGCGCAGACGCTTTCTCAAATACTTCTTCAGGAATGCTTTCTGGAAGAAGTTGATTCATGTGACCTTCGTTAATCGCGAATGTACGTTCACCATCTTGAGAGATAAGGGTGTAGCAACGACCAATCGGGCCATCTACCGTTTGTAGGTGGTTTAGGTTCATGCGTGAAGACGTACGGCAAAGGTAGCGGTAGGCGAAAGAACCCACTTGAATGTTCTTTGACATTACGCCAAGCAATACAGATTTACTGTCTGCTAGAACAGAATAATTGTGCAGCGTGTTACCAATAGTATCGCCAGGATACTGGTGTGTGATCAGTCCTTGCTCTACTAACTCTTCATACAATGCATCTGCTTTGCTCTCTTCAAGAACAAGAGAATGTCCTTTACTTAGGTTGTATTTTTCTAGAAACGCATCATCCACACTAGCTTCGATATCTACGATGGTTTGACCAACACCGACAATGGTTGGGCGGTATAGCTTAGGCGCTTGTCGAATTTGGTTGACTAATGGATCTCGAGCGTGAGTTGGGAAGTAGTGTTTAGATTTACGCTGACCAGGAAACTTCATGCTTGTTCTTGAGTGAGAAAAAAAAGAGGCGGGATTGTATCACAAAAAAATGAAAATCGTGGTGTTTTATTGCAAAGAAATTTGCCCGCTGAAAAATGCAGCGGGCTGACGAATTCGTAAGCGAATTGAGCTTAATTTATCTTAGCTTCAGTCGGTTGGATGTAAGCTTTCGTACCCCAAAGAGGTACAGTTGATAGACTGTGTTTGAAGCTGCCTGATGTCTCTTTAGTTGAGTAAGAAAGGTACATCAAGGTTTGATTTTCTGGATCATAAATACGGCGAATCTTCATCGATTTGAAGAAAACGCTCTTGGACTTTTTAAATACCACTTCACCTGATTTGCTCTTATCAATTTTAGTAATCATCTCAGGTGTAATTTCACCAGTTTGACGGCAAGAAATTGAACTGTCGCTTGGGTCCGCTAAACTGAAGTCCGCTTCGATGCTCGCTACATGACAAGTAACGCCTGGAACTTCAGGGTCTACGAGCGTATTCAGTTTTATGTCTTTCATAGTAAACATACCCAAAGACACATCACCAACCTCATCGTTGCCACAGCCAGCAAGAATGGTAACCAAACCTAAAGCAAGCAAACGTTTTTTCATTATTCCGTCCTTAATTAGAAAAATATATAGATTCAATCTATCAGACGTTGGCATCTAAAACAAAATTTGGCGCAACCTCAGGACTTTAGCTAGGTTTGTTAAGGGCTTCATGCTAATGTACCGCTTCAAAGCGAGTTCATGTTTAAGAGTCGAGTCAATGCGGTATAGAAAATCCAGTTAGGTTTTCGAAATATTGGCGTGATGGCTCATATACAGCCCTCGTTTTTGACTCGCTACTACTCTGTAGCCTGAGATATTTAAGGTACTCAAATGAATGAACAGCAGTTAGCCAGCATCGAACGCAAAAATGCGTGGCTGCACGATCTCGTCGAAGTTGAATTTCCCACTCCTGAAAGCTTGAAAGGTCGCGAAACCTATTTCCAAGCAATAAATGCTCAAGAATACCAAATCGTTGCTAAAGACTCCTTGTTGGAAGGCGAAGCGAATTTGCAGGCTGATGACATTTTCCTCGTGGATTTTCATCGATTGACTATTATGTTTTCGATTCTTCAGTCTCAACGTTGGGAAGAACAGTATGACCAAGAGATGATAGTTGAATACCTTACCCAAATTATCTTAACGCCGGATTTTGAGTTGTACGTTGGTTTTAAAGATGGCAACCCGGTGGGTGCAGCCATTGCAAGTAGCTATGAGGGTAACACGCTGATTTCTGACGTGGCCGTTTCTCAATCTTTAGATAAACAACAGTTTTCAGCGGATATTGCGAAAAGACTTAATAGTGATCACAAATTATGTGACACAATTATAATAGAAAGTTGATCAATATCGGCTTCATTTCAAAATGAAGCGCTACTATATGCAACATTGCATTGGTTCGGCTGGGTAAAAAATGGTTAAGCGTTTAGCGCGTTTTCTCACTCTTTTGTTGTGCATAGGAACGGTTGCCGTACAAGCTGAGGAAACAAATTGGGATCTCAAACGAGTTCTCGTGCTTCACTCCTATGATCCGTCTTATCAATGGACTAATGACATTCAGGCGGGAATCGAAAAGGGGTTCAAGCAAACTGACGGCGAAGTCAAACTATCCATTGAATATTTGGACGCGAAGCGTGTTCATTCCGAAGGCTATTTGCAACAAATGGCGAGTTATCTTCGGTTTAAATATCGAGCTTATGAATTTGATGGTGTGATTATCTCTGACGACGCAGCCATGCGTTTCGTCAGAAATTATTTTCAGAACCCCAAGCGCAATGTTCCTATGGTCGCGATTGGGATTAATGATAAAGGCTCTTCTCTCGATACAGTAAGTACAAATGGCAGTGTGATTTACGAAGAAGATCGCGTGGTCGAAAACATCGCGCTGATCAATCGTTTGCGTCCCCGTATCAAAAATTTGTATTACCTTGCCGATCGCAGTGTGACCTCAGAACTGATATATCAACGCGTGAAAGCAGAGATGAACAAGTTTCCACGTATCAATTTGATTGAAATTAGAGACGCGAGCCTACAAGAGGCGGCAAATCAGCTTTCTACAGTCAGTGCTAATGATGCGGTTTTGTTGACTCACTACAATACGGAAGGGGATTCAGGGAAATATCACACCTACAGAGAAGTGGCTCGAGCTATTGGTGCAAAAAGCCGTGCCCCCGTGTTTGTGATGTGGGAACTCTATTTAGGCGAGCCGGGAATACTGGGTGGCTTTGTGAACCGCTCTGAGCAATTTGGTTATGAAGCTGCGGAGATAATGGCGAGTAAGATGGGGATGTCTCTGACGTCAGCGGCGCATGCGCTGGCTATCACTGAAGCGGTCTTGGACTATAAGGCGCTCACAAAGTATGAAATCAGCCATTATGACATCCCTAAAAATGCTGAAATTCTTAATGCGCCACCGCCACTGTTTAAAGTAAACCTCAAAACACTGTTGTTCACGTGCGGCATTATTGTGCTGCTTTCTCTTGTTGTTGTGATTCAGTTTATGACTATTCGCCAACGCAAAGAGATTGATAAGAAAAATAGAAAAATTGTGTTGCTTCAAAAACGAACGCTAAACGTCCAAAAAGAGATGATTCACGTGTTGGGTGAGGCGATTGAAAGTCGCTCTGGAGAAACTGGCCAACATGTAAAACGTGTCGCTAAACTGTCTCGTCATTTAGCTCAACTTTGCGGGTTGACGCACCGTGAAGTGGAAATGATTGAAATCATTAGCCCTATGCACGATGTAGGTAAAATCTCTGTGCCAGAATCGATTCTCGACAAGCCTGGTGCATTGACAAGTTCAGAGCGTGAAATCATGAAGCAACATACCATTAAAGGTTATAAGTTGCTGAACATGAAAGAGGGCGACATCACCAAATTAGCAGCGGTGGTTGCCCACGAACACCATGAAAAATGGGACGGTACGGGTTATCCAAATAATCTAAAAGGTGAGGAAATTCATCTCTTCGCACGCATCGTCGCAATTGCTGATGTATTTGACGCATTATTAACAGAGCGTTGCTACAAACGGGCTTGGACAATTAATGAAGTCGTCGATTGGTTTAAGTTGGAACAAGGCAAACACTTTGACCCAATATTATGCCAACTGTTGCTAGATAATTTAGATGACTTCATCGAAGTTCGATACATGTATCCTGATGCATAACAAACTGAGCAAGATTACATTCGGTGATCTTGCTTAGAAAAACAGGAATTGCTTTTCCCCATTTCTACGAAATGCCAAGTCTGTCGTTTAAACAAATCTAAACTCAAATATGATTAAGCCATACATTTGTATTAAAAAATAAGTTTGATCAGCGACATCGACAAATGCGTCTAGGGGAAGGCTATGGCAATTACCAATATTAAATGCGTGATTTTTGATTGTGATGGCACGTTGGTCGACAGTGAGCGTTTATGCTGCCAAGCACTAGTGAATGTATTTAATCAACACGGTGCAGAGTTAACGATGGAAGAATGTGTTTCTCACTTTAAAGGTGGAAAACTGGCCGATATTCTTCTTGATACCAAAGAGTTGATGAACATTAATGTTCCAATTGATGTTCTTGAACCCCAATACCGAACAGAAGTTCAAAAATTGTTTGTTCGTCATTTACAACCAATGGATGGCGCTAAAAGGCTGATCCAATTCCTCGACTCTCACAATATTGAATACTGCGTCGCGTCAAATGGTCCCAAAGATAAAATTGAATACGCACTTGAGTTAACCGGTCTGCTTGATGCATTCAAAGGAAAAGTATTCTCTGCGTTTGAAGCAAATAGTTGGAAACCTGAACCTGATTTGATCATGTACAGCGCGATGAGCATGGGCTTTTTGCCTAGCGATTGTTTGTATATCGATGATACACCCAAGGGTGTAGAAGCAGGGGTGAATGCCGGAATTAAGACAGTTCAGCTATTTAATGGTGAGGCCATTAACCGAGTCGACGATGACCGAGTTATTCGCATTCAACATTTGGATGAATTAAAAGAGCAGCTCATGGGCTGCTCTGTTTAACCGTTTAATGACGAGAATGACTTAGGTTATGAATTTGTTTAATTTTCGACTGTAAATATGGCGCTTGGTAAAGGCATTGAATGGATGAGAAATTTTTCGTGTGGAACCCACAAGCAGCACACGTGAATTTTTCACCGTTTGATGAGATTAAGTATTCATCACATTGGCAAATAGGGCAGTTTAGATTTTCGTTGTCTTTTGTATCGTTGTAATTATTCATATTGTTTTCCAGCAGCAAATTGGAATTGGCAGGTTAAGCATAGCGGAACGCCGTCCGCTTGAACATTATTTCATCAGGTACAAGGAGAACTTGAGATTCACTTCAAAATAAACCGTTTCCCAATCGGTATTTGATCAATGCTATTTTCCTTTCATTCCTCAAATAGAATTCAAATTATTCAATAAGTTCGGTTTTATTACACCAAAGAATGAGTACGAGACAAGTACGTAGAGAAAGTGAATGCGAGTTATATTCTCGAAACAAATAAGTGAATACAAATGTAGAAAATAAAGGCTCCCAATTAGGAGCCTTTATTTGTTATTACCTTGTTATCAAACTGTGCGGTAACGCTCTAATACTTCACCGAGTGAAACCGACGCTTTGGTTAAGTTCGCGACACCAACAGTAGACTGCTCCGCCACTTCTCGAATTGTGCTGGACTGAGTACGGATATCAGCAAGCTCAGAGGCAATATCATTCGCAACCGCACTTTGTTCCTCCGCGGAAGTAGAGATTTGAATGCTCATGTCCATCAATGAACGAGCAGAGTCCGCAATCGCTGTGAAATCTTGACCAATTTCATCGATCAACTGGCTGCTTGTTTGAGCTTGCTTGACCGTTCTGCCAGTAATCGAAGCGATGTTTTGGCTTTCCGATTGCAGCTTCTCAATCATGGCTTGGATTTCTACCGTGGCTTGTTGTGTACGACTTGCCAGCGTTCGGACTTCATCGGCTACAACGGCAAAACCGCGGCCTTGTTCGCCTGCGCGAGCCGCTTCGATAGCGGCATTGAGAGCTAACAGGTTGGTCTGCTCAGAAATCGCATTAATGGTCGTGATGACATCATTAATCTGCGTAGTGTTTTCATTTAAGTTGGTGACTGATGAAGAAGCTTGCTCGATGTAGCTCGACAAGGTTTCGATCTCAGCAATAACGTGCTGTACACGGCTACGGCTCGTTTCTATTTTTTGTGCATCTTGATCCGATTGCATGGTCGCTTGTTGAGAGATGCTCGAAACCTCTTTGGCAGACGCCGTCATTTCTTCCATTGCGGTTGCGACAGAATCAAGTGTTTGGTACTGGTGCGTAATCTGTGTTTCGCTCAGTTTCATGTCTTGTTCAAATGCAGATGACGTTTCACTTAGCGTATTGGCGTTTTCTTTTACGCTATTGACCAGTTCGCTTAATGTATCCATCGACTTATCTAGTGCGCAGCCAATGGTGCCAAACTCGTCACGGCCAGGGTGAAAGCCCAATCGAGAAGTTAAGTCACCGTCACCAATTTTCTCTGTTGTGGTGTATAGCACCCACAAAGCGCCTCCGATGAATGTCGCTACCCAATAGCAAAATACTGCAAACGGCAAAACCCATAGAAAACTAAGAAGGAAAGAGGTAAGGGCGTCGGAGCGCAGGGCGTTGTATTGATTGCCAGCGTGCTCGGTCAATTGAACAAGCTCACCCGCAGAGGTTGTGCCATAAACCGTGGTAACACCATCTGCAAACAAGCTTTTTTGTTGATGGTTAGCTTTTGAGATACCAGTAATTTGATAGATATCTGTGGGATTAGCTTCGATGATGCCATCTAGTTTTGCTTGCACGTTGGCGATAGATTGTTGCTCGAACTGATGCAAATCATTTAGGTATCGGCTTCCTGCTACCGAAGTGAGTGCCACCAGAAATAGGAGGAAAATAACCCACATTTTGTCGTTGATAGACATCTTAATAAATAGTCGGTCTATCGTTCTAAACTCAACTTCTCTCATTGATTACTCCATTAGAGATAAAAGATATTGAACAAATCTATGGGTATATCGAAACAAAATATGCGATGTGAATCAGCAAAATATGTAACGAAGGGTGAGTTTATTTTACAAAATGAGATCTAGGGTCGCCTATAACAGTATGTTATGTCTTTTAATGATAGAAATGTCGATGTAATTCCAGCTATCTAAGTGAAGATGGCAGAGAAGAGTAACGACGCTGCAATCGTTTACTTATGATTATGCTCATAGGTTTTTAAATCTTTACTTTTCGCTGTCATGAATGTGTCATATAAAGTCTATAAAAAGGAGTTGCTGTCACCGAATGAAATAGGAATGGTGGCAGTAAGTTGAAACCGCAATGTTTCATAGTTTCATAAAGGAGGTCACAATGAGCGACCAATACCAAAACGACGAAAGCCTAGAGCTGCTAGATGCGCTTGAAATTGGCATTATTTTGTCGGAATACGTTGGCTCTGACAACGAAAACGAATAGTACCGTTTAGTACTCTCTTCACGTTCTTTTAGACGTTATACTAAGTTCATGAAACACCGAGCCAAGAAGGGCGAAAGACGGTAAATGAACTTTTTAGCCCACCTGCATATTGCAGATCACTGTAATAGCCATTTTATGGGAAACTTGCTTGGAGACTTCGTCAAAGGAGATCCAAGCAAGCTATACGATTCTGACATTACTAATGGCATCAAACTCCACCGGTTCGTTGACCGAATTACCGATCATCACCCTATTGTCGAAGAATGTAAGCCACATTTTAAAGGGGTAGCGAGACGCTTCGCGCCAATTGCGCTAGACATGTTTTGGGACCATTGTTTAGCCAAGCATTGGAATGATTTTCATCAAGAGTCGTTAGACGACTTTGTCGAGTTCGCATTTCAAAAAGTAGACAAAGATGTTCACGAACCGCTTCCTGCGCGTTTTATGTTATTGCATCAACGCATGTGGCGGGGCGGCTGGCTACAATCTTATCAAGATCTCTCCAACATCGAGTTTGCACTGCATCGGATGTCTCAGCGAAGCCCGAGAATGGCCGACTTGACGACAACGTTTGAGGTGTTAGATGGTGAATACGCAGCGTTAGAGGCGAATTTCTCAGAGCTTTATCAAGACGTGCTGCGCCAATCACTTGAATTTCACCAACAGCTAAGCAGTTCATAACTCAATCCTTTGGCGAAGAGGTAGTATGGCTATGGCGGCTCTGGTAAACTCTGCGCTCCAAAAATTATGAGGTTTATCATGTCCGTTAATTTTGCTGATCTTGGCATTGAACAACAGTTAGTCGAAACGTTGAACAATATGAATATTGTGACGCCAACGCCAGTCCAAGAAAAATCGATTCCACACGTACTGGAAGGCAAAGATCTTCTTGCGGCTGCGCAAACGGGTACCGGTAAAACGGCGGCATTTGGTTTGCCGATTATTCAGGCGGTACAGCAAAAGAAACGTAATGGCACACCTCACGCCCTCATCCTAGTTCCAACTCGTGAATTGGCGCAGCAAGTGTTTGACAATTTAACGCAATACGCGGAACACACGGATCTACGTATTGTTTGTGTGTACGGCGGTACAAGTATTGGCGTGCAAAAGAACAAGTTGGAAGAGGGCGCGGATATTCTTATTGCTACGCCGGGCCGATTGTTAGACCACTTGTTTAACGGCAACGTAAACATTTCTAAAACTGGCGTGTTGGTGCTTGATGAAGCTGACCGAATGTTGGACATGGGTTTTTGGCCTGATCTGCAACGCATTCTTCGTCGACTACCAAATGACAAACAAATCATGCTGTTTTCGGCGACGTTTGAAAAACGCATTAAAACCATCGCTTACAAACTGATGGATTCTCCTGTTGAGGTGGAAGTGTCTCCAGCGAATACAACGGCAGAAACGGTTAAGCAGATGGTGTATCCAGTTGATAAAAAGCGTAAGCGTGAATTGTTAGCGTATTTAATAGGTTCACGAAACTGGCAACAAGTACTTGTTTTCACTAAAACCAAACAAGGCAGCGATGAGCTTGCAAAGGAGCTCAAACTGGATGGTATTAAAGCGGTTTCGATTAATGGTGATAAATCGCAAGGTGCTCGCCAGCGTGCACTTGATGAATTCAAGCAAGGTAAAGTTCGAGCCCTGATTGCGACAGACGTGGCGGCTCGCGGTCTAGATATTCAAGAGCTTGAACAAGTGGTGAACTTTGATATGCCATTTAAAGCCGAAGACTACGTACATCGTATTGGTCGTACTGGCCGCGCGGGTAAATCCGGTTTGGCCGTTTCATTAATGAGCCGAGATGAAGAATATCTGCTTCGTGCGATCGAAACGTTGTTAGACCAGCGTTTGCCTCAAGAGTGGCTAGAAGGATTCGAACCAAGTCTAATCGAAGAGGTAGAACCTGAGCGTGATGGTGGCGGTCGTCGTAAGAGTCGTTCGTCAGAAAAGCGCAAACTAAAAGCAAAACTCGCGATTCATAAAAATCGTGGCAAGCACCGCAAGTAATCCAGGTATTCAAAGGCAGCAGTGCTTAACAAGACGATCTTAGGCCGTTTTGGCCTCTTCGTACATTTCTAGGGTTTGAGGCATCGCAAGCAAGTAGCCTTGGTACATATCGAAACCGAGTTTTTTCATTAAGTTAAGTTGATGCTCGGTTTCAATTCCCTCGATAACTGTTTTTGAACTCAGTTCTTTCGCGAGCGCTAACGCTTCTATTAACGCAGAAAAATCCCCGTCTTCGTATTTCAATAGCAGTGAACGATCCATCTTGATGATGTCTGGTCGAACGCATTTCACTCGCTCGATGGTGGAGGCATTAATGCCGTAGTCGTCAATAGCAAGTTTAAAGCCTCCGTCACTCAGTTCTTTCGTCGCTTTGTACAGAAAGGACTCATCGCCTGCGCTTAATTCAACTAACTCCATCACGATTTGTTCTCGACACAAATCCGCCTCACAAATCACTTGCTTCAGTAAATGGCTGTATGAAAGGTCTTTCGCTAGCATTTCTGCAGCTCTGGGAAGCACATTAAGAAAGAGCTTTTTATTGCGGTAACGAGATTGCCCAAAGTTTTTGATGTGAATAAGGCGACTAAGTCGCTCGACATTAAGTTGAACATGTTCAGAGATGGAAGGAGATTGGAAAAAGAGATCCGGACGGATCATAGAACCATCAGCAGTGCTGATTCGCACTAAGGCTTCCAAGCCGATGATGGAAAGATCCTTTTTATAAATGGGTTGGAAGACACTGCGAAGTGTCAACTCCTCATATTGCGCGATGTACTGCCCATCTACTTGTTTAGAAATGCAGCCAAGAAGCTGCGAGATGCTCATCATTATTACGACAACCTAGATCAATGGTTTTTGATTGGTGTTACATGGACACCAACTTTGATTTCAGTAGTCAGAATCTAATTGGGCTAGGCCATATGAGGCAAGAGGGTTAATACGAGATGATTAGATTTATCGAGCCGTATCAAACAAATGTATGAATAGACTGATAATCTACCTGTTGCAATTTGATACTACCACTGTAATACGGCGTACAACTGCAAGTACTTTCGAACCAGTTGTTGTTTGTTAGAACGACGCAAAGGGTGGCCAAATTTGATGTAACAAGGGCTGATATCAAAGCGTGTATCAAGGGATTGAGTGAGCTGAGATTCACTGGTGTAAAGAGTGATGCCTTGCTCAGTATATTCATTGATTTGATCCGGCAATTCGCCCATCCACCAATGGAGCAGTTCTCGGCTGGTTTTACTGCGACTGATCCAATGATCGCAAACAAGGAAGAGCAGGTCGTTAGGTTGCAGCGCGTAGCCATACTCGCTTTGCCATTCGGTAATTGAAGACAACAAGTTTTCGCGACACGATTTACCGGCACTGACCATGTGATGGCTTAACACCCAAACCGTTCCAATCTCAGAAGAAATGCGATAGTGGTGAGGTAGGTCTGGAGCATCGAGTACTTCAATCGGTCTTACGATGCTGTTGTAACCAAAATGACGGAAGGTGTGTTCCATTCGGCGAGAAAATGCAAGACCAAGATGGTGTTCACTCATACCTTGGTTATGTACGGCAGGATAATGCTTCTCACACAGTTTAAGACAATCGTCCTGAAAATCATTGACACTTTGGATCACTAGGTCGAGTAGCAAAGAATATCCCTTAATGGTTAACAAAACGAACCGCAAAAGGTTAGCATAGTCTTTTCAGAATAGACTAATTTAGATCAGCAACTTCTTGATCTAAACACCAAAATTAGAAGCAATACGAATTTGGGGTGATTAAAGGCTACACAATCGAGACGAAACTCGACTATTTCGTAACGGTTAGCGAAATCCCCATTAAGCCGCACTAAAAGGAACACGCATGATTAAGTTAGAAAGAGTCCAAAAAGAAACATTAGCGTCGGCAATTCAAGACTATATGCAGGATGAACTCAGCATTGAGATTGGCCAGTTTGACAGCGAATTTCTGATAGATTTTATTACCGATAAACTAGGCGCAGTCTATTACAACAAAGGCGTTGAAGATGCGAAAGCCGTGATAGAACGTCGAATGCTTGAAATGTCTGATGAGCTTTACGAGATAGAGCAAGAAGTATCAATTTAAGCTTTTGCGCATTCAATACGCCAAAGTTCCTTCAAAATTTTCGAACAAGTTGATAGATACGGTGCGATTGGCTGGATGTAAAGGATGGTAAATAATCTGTTTCATATAAGGTAAATAGGTTAATGTTGTGTTTCTTGCTCAACATTAACTTAGGAATATATCTAGGAACGTGAGATGGAAACACTGGTAAAAAGCTATAACCTGCCTGCTCGAGTAATGCACTGGCTTTCTGCGCTTTGCATTATTGGTCTGTTTGCTGTGGGTTTGTGGATGGTCGACCTTAGCTATTACAGCGAATGGTATCGAACTGCGCCACATTATCATCGCTCTGTCGGTATTCTTCTGGCCATTCTTACTGTGGGTCGCATCGTGTGGAAGCATGTTACGGCGTCACCAAAAGTAGAAGGCAGTCGATTTGAAGTCGTCGCAGCTAAAGCGGCACACGGTGTGATGTATCTATTACTTCTCACAATCTTTGTTTCAGGTTACCTCATCTCTACATCTGATGGTCGCGGTATTGAAGTATTCAATTGGTTTACTGTACCCGGCGCAGGAGAATTATTTTCTGGTCAATCAGACATCGCAGGTGAAGTTCACTTCTATGCAGCTTGGGCTGTGATCCTAATTGCAGGTTTACACGCTGTCGCTGCGCTCAAACATCACTTTATCGATAAAGACAACACATTAAGAAAAATGTTAGGAGCTTCAAAATGAAAAAGTCACTCTTCGCTACAGGACTAGCAATCGCTATGGCACTGCCTTTAGGTGCTCAGGCTGCAGACTACGTTATCGATACGAAAGGTGCTCACGCGTCTATCAACTTCAAAGTTAGCCACTTAGGTTACAGCTTCATCAAAGGTCGTTTTAATACTTTTTCTGGTGACTTTTCTTTTGATGAAAAAAACATTGCTGACTCAAAAGTAAACGTAGTAGTAGACACCACAAGCTTAGACTCAAACCACGCTGAGCGTGATAAACACATCCGCAGCGGCGATTTTATTGATGCTGGCAAATACAGCGAAGCGACTTTTAAGAGCACGAAAGTGGTTGATAAAGGTAATGGTAAGCTAGACGTAACGGGTGATCTAACGCTACACGGTGTGACTAAGCCTATTACTATCGAAGCAGAGTTTGTTGGCGCAGGTAACGACCCATGGGGTGGTGAGCGTGCTGGTTTTGTTGGCACAACTCGTCTAGAGCTTGCTGATTTCGATATCCCAGTAATGGGTTCATCGAGCTACGTTGATATGGAACTGCATATCGAAGGCGTGAAGAAGTAATTAAGCTTTGAATAAATGAAAGCGCTCTTGGTTTCAAGAGCGCTTTTTTATTGGTGCCATGTAACGCTGTTAGTTTCTAACAATTAGCGTTTTGTTATTGTTCGTTCGTTCTTTATTGTTTAAGCAGTTTCTAGTGCTTTATCTTCAACAAGGTTTAGTCGCTCACCGAATACTGGACGTAGGGCTTTAAGGACTTCTTGGCGAGTAACAACACCAACCATTTGACCATTTTCAAGAACCGGCAATACTTGCGGTTTGCTAACCTTCATGCTTTTCGCTCGTTCTTCTAAAGATAGAGAAGTTAGACGAGTTGCAATCCCCATACTGCTTGTTGGGTATAGTTGCTCTTTGTCGATGCATAGGAACTCGACCACATCCACCAAACGATCGCCAGCATCAATTGCAACGACATCACGGCTCATCAAATCAACCACTTTTTGATCTTTCACTGGGATGTAATCTTGACACCACAGTTCAACCATCACGTCGTGTGCAGAGAAGAAACCAACTAAACGATTGTGGAGATCCACCACTGGTGCGCTTGTTAGATTGTTGTCTAATAGAGTATCAAGAGCTGCGGCTACAGGCATTTCCACGCTGAGTGTAACCGGTTTTGGATTCATGATGTCCTTTACGAAAGATGCGTTTTTCATTGTGATTTCCTTAACTGACGATAACTGAGTTGTATTTGTGATAGATGAAACATTGGCTGCTTTTAACTCTGGACGGCGGTAGATACACCAGTTAGCCAAACCAACGAGTACCGCGCCACCGACGATGTTGCCAAACGTTACTGGAATTAAGTTCGCACTAATAAAGTGTGCGACATTTAAATCCGCATATTGGGAAGCCGGTACACCAACAGATGCCCAAAATGATTCAGGGGCAAAATTGGCAATAACGATGCCTAGTGGGACCATAAACATATTTGCCACACAGTGCTCAAAGCCACTGCTGACGAACATCGCAACTGGAAGAATGGTCATAAGCGCTTTCGTCATTGCGTTTGCAGAACTAAACGTCAACCAAATTGCAAGACAAACCAGTAGGTTACATAGAACGCCCAAAGCAAACGCTTGAAGCAATGTATGGTGCAGTTTGTGTTGTGCGATATTAAGAGCATTCAACCCCCATTGGCCTGCATCCATTTGGTACAAACCTGCCGCAGTCACAAGAGCAAGCAAAAACATTGCGCCGATGAAGTTACCTACGTAAACCTTGCCCCAAATCGACAACATTTTGCCGAAAGAGATTTGTTTGTTTGCCCATGAGATGCTGGAAAGCACCGAACTGGTAAACAGCTCACCACCGCAAATAACGATAAGGATTAACCCCATACTGAAGGCGATACCACCGGCCAAGCGGCTTAAACCCCAACCTGTATTCGCACTGCCAGTTGTCACTGTGATGTAAAACAAAAATGCCAAACCGATAAACGCACCAGCCATTATTGCTAGGCCAAGTGTCATGCTGCTGGTTTTGTTTGCTTTACTTAATGCGAATTTCTCCGCCTCAGCCATCATCTCTTTAGGAGAAAAGTCCTGGTGAGTTTGAGAACTGGTCACCGCCATAATGACTCCTTAGTTTGTGGTTCCATAAAAAGCTCCTTGATTTATTAGCTCAAAAATGAATTGTTGTTTTTGTTTTGCGGTGTTCCCGAACCGCATATCCAGAATAGGGCGGGCAGTGGTACAGGTAAAATTGATAATATTTAGAAATCTCATCAAATTATTTGATAAGTTTTTAGCGCGGAGTAAAATGAACCCTATTGCTTATTGGGGCATGTTTTTGAGGTTGTGAGAGTATGGGAATACTCGCCCATGATGGAGGACACTTTGCGCTACTCTCTTAAGCAATTAGCGGTTTTCGACGCAGTTGCAGATACCGGCAGTGTAAGCCAGGCCGCAGACAAACTGGCTCTGACACAATCGGCGACAAGTATGTCGCTCGCGCAGTTAGAAAAAATGCTTGGCAGGCCTTTATTTGAAAGGCAAGGAAAGCAAATGGCCCTAACACATTGGGGGATGTGGTTAAGGCCAAAAGCAAAGCGTTTATTGCAAGATGCCTTGCAGATAGAAATGGGATTCTATGAGCAACATTTGTTAAGCGGAGAGATCCGTCTTGGTGCGAGCCAAACACCAGCAGAACACTTGGTGCCTGACCTTATCAGTATCATTGATAACGATTTTCCTGAGATGCGAATCTCGCTAGGCGTACAAAGTACGAAAGGAGTTATCGATGGCGTATTAGATTACAAATACGATTTAGGCATTATTGAAGGGCGTTGTGACGATAACCGTTTACACCAAGAAATCTGGTGTCGTGACCACCTTACTGTAGTCGCAGCTTCTCATCATCCTTTTGCTCGTAACCCTTCAGTCAGTTTAGCTCAATTAGAGCAGGCGAAATGGGTGTTGCGTGAGCATGGCTCAGGTACTCGTAAAACCTTTGATAGCTCCATTCATCATTTGATTGAAGATTTAGATGTATGGCGTGAGTATGAACACGTTCCTGTGTTGCGCAGCTTGGTGGCTAACGGACAATACTTAACTTGTTTGCCATATTTGGATGTTGAACGTTACATTGAGGCTGGACGTTTAGTCGCGTTAAACGTACCAGATCTGAAAATGGAGCGCACATTGTCCTTTATTTGGCGTGCGGATATGGCCGAAAACCCGTTGGTCGATTGCATAAAGCGTGAAGGTTTGCGCATGATGAAGGGTAAACCATCCGTCTTATAGGTACTATCAATTTTAATGGGCTCTGCATCGCAGGGCCTTTTTTATCTCTTTTATTCGTCCATCTCTGTTTTTTATTATTTTCTAAATCTGTTGATTTATCGGTTGCGTCAAATAATTTGTGTAAAACATGAAACGAAAGGTGATATTGTTGTGATCATTATCACCGATAAACTGGCGCGATGTGCCTAGTATTGGTTCTTGATTTCAATGTATGAAGGCAGTTATCAATCCAAAAGGGTGCGATAGTCGCCGAGCAGGTACGAATACCATGACAACACTTTTAGCTATCTCTATTACTACTGGGATTCTGTCCGGCGTTTGGGGTTGGATTGCCATTTCTCTTGGCCTTTTATCTTGGGCAGGCTTTTTAGGCTGTACAAGCTACTTCGCAGCTCCAACGAGTGGATTAAAAGGTTTAGCGACAAGCTTAATTACTAACTTGACCGGTGTATTCTGGGCAATGGTAATTATTTATGGCTCCACTTACGCAGGTTTAGAGATCTTAGGTTATGTGATCACAGCTGTTGTAGCGTTTTTCATGTGTATTCAAGCGAAACAGGCTTGGCTAGCGTACATTCCTGGTACTTTCATTGGTTCTTGCGCGACATTCGCAGCAGATGGCAATTGGCAACTTGTTGTTCCATCGCTTGTATTAGGTGGCATATTTGGTTACTTAATGAAAGCAACAGGACTTTGGTTACATGCGAAATCAACCGCTACTTCTTCTTCGCTCGCTGAGCAAGCACAGTAGTGAACCCCCGATCTAATTTGTATCCGCTGTGTATTGAGCTTTATCCCTCTCAATACAGTTAATCAAAATTAATGATATTTGATACAAGCACACTAATTTAGTGTGCTTTTTTTTGCCTAAATTTTAAGGGGATAGCGCAGTGCTATCCCCAAAGACTATTTAAATGGAAAACGAGTAAATAGATATATAACGCTTAAGTATTCCCGCTTGCCATAGTAACGATGCGTTTTAAAGTCCAACGCAACAGCACAGGGATACATTCCATGCCTTTCTCTTCGCAGTGAGACACAATGGCTAGAGCCAAATCTGGCTTCGCATGTTTTTTCAAAACGCGGTTAACCACTTTCTTCGCCGGAATTGGATGGTCGTGAGGGACTTTGATCATGTCCTTAAAGAAAAGCTCGAACCCATGATTATAAAGAAAATGCTCGATGTCCCGATCGGGAAGTTCAGTGAGCCTATGGCGCTCTTGATCATGCCCAAGCTGCGCTCTCACTGTGTGGGCGTATTTTTTACCCGCTGGGTCACCATCGGTAACCACATGCCAATCGATACCGAACTCTTTGGCTACTTTTATTAATGAACGTAAGCCAGATTGTGCAAATTCGACAATCTGAACCCCTTCAGCGGCGAGATCGTATCCACATTGTCTTGCCAATTCATTAAACAACCAAACCTCAGTTTCGCCTTCCACTAATAGCCAGCAACGCGCAAACAAAGCGCCAGCGCGATGAAAACGAATGTGGAAACCAATTCGTCTTAGCTCGTCACCACCAAACTTAGACGTGTTTAGACTCTTCGCGATAGTTTTATCGGACAGACGAATAAGCCTACGAATGGAGTAGAGCGGCACGGAACCAAGCAAACTGCCACTGTTCGTAGTTAAGATTTTTTGCATTGGCAAAAGTTGAAGCAACGACCAAGCTCGAGCTAAATGCGTTGGGTGTAAACGACCTTCTGGATCTTCGATGATCAAAATAGGCCGCGCGCAACGTCTTAAATCCGTCGGCCCTTTGGCTTGGAGATATGCATTAAGCAACCCCATTAAGAGCAAGCGACTTTGCTTATCGTTGGTCTCTTTCAGGTATTGGCTCAATCCTTTATCAGAAGATGGGCTAGTGTAGAATAATCCGTCTCTCGGTTTTCTAGGATTGCCTTTACTGATGCTACGAAACGCAAAATAGTGCTCGACCAACGTTTTCATGGCATCGAGACTGCTTCGTATTTCCCCTTTGTTTACATGACCCGGCATCGCCAATAAACGTCGACAGGTATTGTTGATGCGTTTTTCGATACGCGCGTTTTTGCTGTCACCATTAATGTGTGACGGACGAGGAAAGCGACGAGAATCTCTTAGTCGAATGACAGGGTGCAACGTCATCAACTCAACCGCTAATTTTTCTGAATGGTGAATCTGTTTCGGTTTGCCATCACGGTCAAGAAACGCGTATTTGGTTGTGATGTCATGATCAACGCGAGAGGCACTGATTCGATAATAAATGACATGTTCGCCATCTTCTGTTGTACACCAAGCGGGTTTGATGCGGCGATAACGACCTGCGTTTGCTTCATGTTTATCTTGTGCTTTGAAGCAAACAATAATTTGGATGTGTTGAGACTGAGGGTGAGAAATGGAGTAGTCGACGTGGAAATCTTTCAGTTCGAACTCATATAGACTTCCGTTGGCTGGTAACGCAATAGATAGGGCGTCGAGCAATGAAGATTTGCCCCACGTATTCTCACCAATGAGGGTAGTGAGTTCATCAAAAGAGAGTGAAAGGCGTTTGATGCCTCTAAACCCGGAGATTTCGATGCGTTCTAGTCTCATCTCAATCCTCCTTGCAATTATTTGAATTATAGAGAGTTATTTTGCTACTCCTAAGCATATATGAATTCGAAATTTTTGAGTTAAGCTCAGTTCACAAAATTACGAGAGCCTCCTATTGAATAGAGACCGCGACAAGCGTAAGTTGCTTTCAATTGAACGACAGACAGCATCGTGATCACGTAAACGTGAAATCAAAAATTCACAGTTTCATAAAATTCATGATTCTGTCATGATTCACTTCTTATTATTATAAGGAATGAAAAGAGAGAAGATGAAAATGAATAAAAATCATAAGCCAGTAAGAATCAAACTGGCACACATCAATGACACTCATTCCTACTTTGAGCCAACGTCATTACAGCTAAAACTCAAAATCGACAAAGACCTCATATTAGAACCTTATGTTAGTGCGGGCGGATTCTCACGAATCGCGACTCGGGTTGAACAGCTACGTGATGATGCACAGCGTCAAGGGCAGGGAATGTTGTTCCTTCATGCTGGCGACTGCTTCCAAGGCACGCTCTATTTCTCCTTATTTAAGGGCAAAGCGAACGCCGATTTGTTGAACGCCTTGAATATTGATGCCATGGCATTGGGAAACCACGAGCTCGACATGGGGAACGAACCAGTTGCACTATTTTGTCAGCGTACCAATTTTCCGCTGCTCGCAGGCAACTGGGATCTGTCCAATGAGTCAAAAAACAAAGCGCATCGACTAAGCGACTGTAACAACGTACTGAGCTATCAACCGGATTCACGCAGTGCGCAATACCTTGTGAAAGAGTTTAACGGTGTAAAAGTCGCTATTTTTGGTTTGTCCATCGATAAAATGAGCGATATAGCAAACCCTGACGCCGATACGCCATTTATGACTGCAATTGAAACCGCGAAAGCGACGGTCGCACAAATTCACAATGATGGAATCAAAAACATTATTTTACTGAGTCACCTAGGTTACGAGGGCGACTTAGAACTTGCAGAGCAAGTAGAAGGCATCGGTATCATCGTGGGTGGTCATAGCCACCGTTTGCAAGGTGACTTTACTGCGATTGGTTTGGGTGAAGATGATCCTTATGGTATCAAAGTAAATGGAACCTACGTTGTGCAAGCCGGTTTCCATGCCCTGACCATGGGCCATTGTGTGCTTGAGTTTGACGAAAATGGCCAAGCAACCATGTTGAATGGTCAAAATGAATTACTGTTAGGACGCCGTATTTTCTGGGATTCAACATTGAATCAACAATTGGACCAAGGCGTATTTGAAACCGCTTGTGATTTTATTCACGGCCAACCAAATGTTGTGGTCTGTAAGAAACACCCAGAAACTCAAGCTATTTTGAGCGATAAATACATACCTCGCGTGCGTGCCTTGCAATCGCAGGTGATCGCTCATGTGGAAAGCAAAAAGCGTCATGTCCGTATTCCGGATGAGTTGGGCGGAAGTGAACTTGCCGGTGCGGTCGCTCGCTCTTTCCTTCATAGCTTAAATAAACGCGGGCACAACGTTCAATTTGCAATTCATAATGCAGGTGGCGTTCGCACTTCACTCAATCCAGGTGATATTACAGTGGCAGATGTTGCCGGACGATTATTGCCTTTTGCCGTACCGATCGGGTTTTACGATGTGAAAGGTGCGGTTATTCGCCGAGCTCTAGAAGGTGCAATCAATAACGCACTAAACAACGGCGTAGAAGGCACTGGGTCAGGCAGTTACCCATATACGTACAATCTGAACTTTGACTATCAAGCCGATGCGCCAAAAGGTGAGAGAATCCAACGATTAGAAATATTTGACGGATACCGCTGGGTAAAGGTTGATGATGACGCTTGGTATCGTGGCACCTCTTCGGCTTACACGATGAAAGGTAAAGAAGGCTATGAAGCCCTGCTTGATATGAAAGGCGAGGGTTGTGTGAGTAACTTATCAATGGCGGATTGCTTTATTGAACTACTTACAGATGAGCCAAACTGTTTGAACGAAAGTCATAAACTTTACTCTCAACAAAATCGTTAATCATTCTTGGTATTGATTTTGCTGTACTTTCCACACTACATGCGAGTTAGAGGGTGGAAAGTATGTGGAAAAAAGACTGGGCAGACGCCGCTGTGGTCATTGCGTGGGTAGCCGCTTGGTCCATGCTTGTGTATTTTGTGCCGCTAAATGGGCTATAAAGAACAAAGAGCAATAAGAGGGAGCACTGGTCAGTGCTCCTTTTTCTTTATATTCATATATTTGATGGACTGCTGGCGATTAAATGCATTGATTTTATTGATAGGGAATTTTTGTTGGAAATCAGAATGATCAGGCGTATGATGGCGGCGTTTGGGGAGTAGTTAGCGCAAGTTTACTTATCGTCATCTCGTTAAGCGAACGCTTATCCGGTAAGTAAAGGTGTATGATTGAACATTCAATCTTGGCACTTCAACGAGACCAACGCATTCATTGATTAGCAGACACATGGGTAATGTGACTGCTGGTTTGTATTGTTTGCGGAAGGTCACCAAACACTGCTGTCCTTCCGCGTGGGAGGAAGCATGTCTCTTATCGAAAATACCACCCAGTTAAGCCAATCTGTTCTATTTCAAGAATCACTGACAATGTATGGTGCATTCGGCCTTTTCACACTCGTTTTGGTTGCGCTTGATATCTATCAAACCCGAGGCGGTGCCATTACGATGCAAAAAGCCATCGTTTGGAGCATATTCTGGTTCTTACTCGCGTTTCTTTTTGCAGGTTCCATCTATTTCTTTTGGGACGTTTACGCTCCTCATAGTGCTTACAGCAATGAGAAAGCGACCGTTTCATTCCTAACTGGTTACTTGCTCGAAAAATCATTAAGCGTTGATAACTTATTTGTCTTCGCCATCATATTTGCCCAATACAAAGTGCCAGAGCATCTTCGTCCGCGTGCGTTACTATGGGGTGTGATTGGCGCGTTGGTTCTGCGAGCAATTATGATTGCTGTCGGTGCGCAGCTGCTCGCCCAATACCATTGGGTACTCTACCTATTTGCGGCGTTCCTAATCTGGACAGGCATTAAGCTTGCTCGCGACAAAGGTGAAGAGGAAGAAGTGAACCCATACCCAGAGCAAGTGATTCGTAAATTGCTGCCTGTAACAGATGATTATCAAGGCAATCATATGTTCTTGAAGCAAGCAGGGAAGTGGGTTGCGACGCCAATGTTAATTGTAGTGGGCGTGATCGCCGTGATGGATGTGATGTTTGCACTCGATTCAATTCCGGCAATTTTTGCGGTCACTCGCGAGCCATTCTTGGTGTTAGCGGCTAACGTATTCGCGCTGTTAGGCTTACGCTCGCTGTACTTCGTGCTGCAAGCGATGCTGGACAAGTTTGTCTACTTAAAACCTGCGCTCTCTGTGATCATGATGTTTATCGGTGTGAAGATGCTTTTGGTCGGAACGGAATACGAAATCCCAACGATTTGGTCGTTGACGTTCTTGATTCTAGTAATGACTTCCGCGGTAGTTGCGTCGGTGTATAAGAACAAAGAAAACAGTCGTTCTCGAGTTAATATTACTAATCAAAAATATTGATAACCGGATTTTTGAAAAGATATTTTCAGTATTGATTGGTTAAGGATTTGTTACTTAAAAGCTTGGAGTTATCCCCGTAACTCCAAGTTATTCAAGAAAAGTAGGCGGTTGTTGAATTTTTATGCGAAAAGTGGGCATTTCTAGCTCGCAGCAATGTGAATGATTTGTTTTATTAGAAAAACTAATTTGGTTGGTCAAATTTTGTCATTTTTTAAACAGTGAGGAAGTGACTACTATACAACCAACAAAACATATTACTGCTTTTAAAGAGAGGCAATCATGGCACAAGCAATGCAAATGACAAATGTAGCTTTACCAACCTCTATGGATAAGAAAACCTACGCGGTTAACTTCAAAGGATTGATTGCTCACTTACTCGACATTCTTTTTGTAGATAACTCTGCTCCTCGCAGCTACTACGCAGAAGACTTGTCAGCTCACATTCAAAAAGATATCGGTATGTACCGTTAATCTGAACACTGTGAAAAAATAATGCCAGCTTAGTCGCTGGCATTTTTGTATTTGCTGTTTCAAAGGGACCTGATTCAAACGCATGGGTTAGGGGGCCTTCCGAAGCACAAACAAAAACGGGGTTCCAAATGGAACCCCGTTTTATACAAAAGTAACTAAAATTACTTCTTACGGCAGTACTCTGCGATCACGTACATTGACTGACCACCGTTTGCCTTACCTGAAATCAGTTTAGGGTCATCACCAAGGCTGATACCGCGAATCACAGTACCTTGCTTAATTACTTGGTTTGTACCTTTAACTGGTAGATCTTTGATTACTGTTACATCGTCACCTTTCTTAAGTTCAGTGCCGTTGCAGTCAACAGTTTTGTCATCAGCAGACATACCTGTCATTGCCCAGTTCTTTTGCTCTTCTTCCATGTACATCATGTCAAGAGCGTCTTGAGCCCAGCTTTCAGAGTTTAGGCGAGTTAGTTGGCGCCATGCAGTTACTTGTACTGCAGGAACCTGGCTCCACATGCTTTCGTTCAGACAACGCCAATGGTTAATGTCTTTAGGTTCTTCGATCTCGCTGTGGCATTTGTCACATACCATGATAGCGGTATCAACTGTTACGTTACCGTGTGGTGGTACAGCGTAAGCAGTTAATGGAGATTCAGATGAACACAGTTCACATTTTGACTCGCAGCGTGCAAGCAGAGTAGCTTCGATAGACATAAGGACTCACCTTAGTAATGTTATTTTGTGGCGGTATTATCCACTTTATCCTGAGAAATAAAAGGGTGTTAGCGAATTAAAGCCGAGATTTTACAATATTCCAACCTGATTAGGTGAAAGATGTAAAACAATCGCTAAATAAATAATATTTGGAATATAAAAGAAGTGGTCAATTATCTTGGGTTATGAATTGTTGTGTGAATTATTCAACACTCTTTTGAGTGCGAAAAATAAAAAACCCAGCCTAAGCTGGGTTTTGTCGATGAATGAATGGTCGATTATTTCAGTACTGTTGTATCCGAAACATCACTCAATGCGTTGTCCATCAAGAAGTCCGCGTTTTCTTTTTGCATTTCAGCATGATGATTGATATCGGCAAGTGTGCCTGATGGCGACGCAAACGTACTGTGTGAAGCAATAGCGTTGAATTGAACAAAGCTTGACGTCGCAGCGACCGCTGTATTTAAGCTATTAACCTCAGTTAAGCCCAATTTCTTGGCTAACGGCTCTGTACCTGCAAATGGAGCGTTCGCAACGTTATTCGGTACCGTCTTATCACCTTCAACTTCTGTCATCAAGAATGGTGTAGTTAGAGTGCCTGAAGCAACTAGGTCTGCGGCATTAGTAAATGGATCTACAGTATCAAGCGTGGTTTGCGCTGCGTAGATGAACTGTGAGAAACCAGCACTCAGAGCTGCAAGCTGTTCCGGTGTCGCTAAACCTTCAAAGACCTCGTAACATGCTTTGTCATCTAACTGTGCACACTGCGCGTCAGCGTAAGACTTGTAATCCGTTGATGCTGCATAAGCAAGGTTGTGCTTGATTTGCGGACCAAAGTCTGAAGAACCCAGCAATAGATTACCGATTTGACCACCAGAGTTCTGAATAGAGGCCGCGCTAAATGTATACAATGCATCAGCAGTAGGGCTACCTAGCGTGTTGTTTGCAGCAGCAACCGCAGACGTACCAACAATACCGCCTAGTGAGTGACCTAGCATTTTCACTTGAGAGCCCATCATCGGGTTAAAACCTTGAAGAGGGCCTCCAGCCAATAGGCCGCCTTGCTCTGATACTACTAAACTAGCACGTAAGCCCAATACATCCAGCACGCTTTGACGAAGGTTATCACGCGCTACAGCAAGGTTAGAAAGGTTCAAGTAAGCAAGAACGTTCGCATTTGCCGATCGTTGTTCGTCTAGGCTACGTGTACCGTGGATTGGAAGATCGATAGCGATAACAGCTACGCCAGCCTGCACCATATTAAAAGCAAATGCATACGCGTTTTCTTTCGCTGAAGTGATACCGTGTTGGTAGATCACCACGTCTTTTGCAACACCATTTTGAGGAGTAAACAGTAAGAACTCGACATTTTCTAAAGACTTAACCGCAGGAACAGGAGAGTAACGAGTAATAACTCGCTCACTATCCAGTTGTGTGCCGTCGTTTAAGTACAGTTTCGAGCCTACCAGTTTTAGCTGCTCTGTTGGATCTGTCGCCAGCTTGCTAACGTCTACAGGAGAGCTTGCGAAAACGCCAGAAGAAAGCTGCTGAACCATGTTCGCTTGTTCTGCTGGATCGGTAAGTGCTGCGTTTAGCTTCGCTAGGCTTGGCATCGCAGACACCATCGGTTGCATGTTCCAGTTTGCGCCTTTTTCAAGGTAGTGTGGCAGTCTTACTTGACCCTGAGTAACATTCACACTCGCGCCAGATTGCAGGTAAAGACCTTTAATCGCGCTTTTCGCTGCATCTAGGTCACTGACGTATTTATTAAAGTCACTGTCCGAATCTAACGCTGTCATAAAGTCTTGTGTCTCACCAAGCACCATTGTGTACGCAGTAGAAAGGTCGACAGCATTCTCGTTAGTATCATTTTTGTAAATGGCATTTAGCGTGTTCGCGCCAGTAGCAAAACCTGTCGCAGTAACACCTTTAACAGCCGCTAACGTATCACCTACAGATTGAGTGCTGAACCATGATGAGTAGACAATATCAGCTGGGTTGACTTGCGCTAGACCAAAAATACCTTCGACAGCTTCTGTTACCGCTTGTACGGATGCAAGATCGCCTGATTCGTACTTAACTTGTTTGCTCTTTGCCACCGCGTAGCTTGAAGAGGTGCCAATAGGCTCGCCATTAACGTCGGTTACGTCTTGCGTGACCGCGAAAATGTATTCGCTGGATTCATCAAGAGAATCGGCAAACTGAACATAAAGAGATTTACCATTGGCTTGAACAACGTAATCTTGGTTCTGAACAAGGACTTTTGAAATCGGGTTAGTTTTTCCGTCCCATTCCGTCAAACGCTGGTTGATTTTGATAACTTTAACGCCAGAAGCCAACATGCCAGGAGCGAAGCCATCGCCGTTAAAGTTCAAAACGATAGGCATAGACGTTGACCAACCGTCCATTGTGTTCATTGATGCGCGTGGATTAGTAAGGGCATCATCACCGTTAGTTGGCAGACCAAGCGTACCATCTGACGTATCCATAAGTAGGTAAGAAGGGGCAGGTACGTCTGCGTTTGCACCTTGGATAGTAAAGCTAATTGAAGTGCCACGATCTAGCAATGCTTGAACTTCCGATTCAAACGTTACTTTATCTGTTGTGCCTGAGCTTGATGTGTTGTCGCCACAACCTGCAAGTAGGATCGCAGAACAAAGCAGTGATAGTTTAAACGTATGTTTCATTGGGTTACTCCGAGAATCCTATTATTTGAAGGTGTAGTTCATCTGTACTGCACTGATGTATGCCGTACCTTCTGAATCAAACTTAATTTCTTGACCTGCTGCGTTAGTCTCAGTGAAAGAGCCCGACTCACTTTGTACCAATGCAAAACCAGCATCAAACGATAGGTTTTCATTCATTGCATACGTTAGACCCGCGCTGTACCACATACGGTCACTATCAGGGATACTCAATGTTGCTTCACCCGCTTGCTCGTCATAAGCCAAGCCTGCGCGGAATGTCCACTCCGTGTTTAGCGTGTAAGTTGCACCTACAGAGTAACGGTTGTTGTCTTCATACTTTTCTGGTTTGAAGAAACATACGCCGCCTTTACATTCATTACTGGTCGCTTTTAGCTCTTTAAAAGTGCTCCAGTCAGTTTGTTGCCAACCGTAATGAATCGCCCATTGGTCGTTCAATTGATGGAATGCAGATAGTTCGATAATAGAAGGAAGCGAAATCTTCAAACGACCATCGACTTTTGCTGCGGTTGCGATGCCAGAGTCGTAGCTGCTGAATTCACCATCATCAAAATCTAGATCGACTTTAGAACGGTAGCCAAAGCCAAAACGGTTGTTTTCGTTAAGTTCAAATAGGGCACCAACGTTCCAACCCCATGCGAAAGTCTCACCTTCCATGCCAATTAGGTTATCGGATTTACTGCTACCAGAACCAAATAGCGGCGCCAACGCACCTTTATGACGTGTCAGTTCAGCTTCTGCATAAACTAAGTTGATGCCGCCACCAACACTAAATTTTTCGTTGATGCGGTAAGCAATGTTTGGGTTGATATTGACAGAAAGTAGCGAGGTGTCGCCAGCCATATCACCCGCAGAAATATCATCTGGATAATCTGTTGCAACACCGTAAGTGGTGAACATACCGATACCCCAAGCCCAGTTGTCATTGATTGGGCTGATGTAATAACCCGCAGGAACCACTTGCAGTGGTGCTACGTCATCAGATTGCTCTTTATGAAGCGTATCGTAAACGTTGACTTCAGGATCAACGATAGAAAGTGCGCCAGAAAACTGAGCTTCTTTGAAAAGAGTCATTGCTGCTGGGTTACGTGCAAGGACGCTGGCATTGTCTGCTACAGCCCCTTCACCTGAGAATGCTCGACCAAGACCAGATGCCGAGTGTTCAGCAACCTGAAAGCCCGCTGAATGGGCATTACACGCAAACAATATTGAAATTGTCAGCAGAGAGCAGTGCTTCTTGTTCATCCTTGACCCTCCTAGGGTGTCATTATGCTGGACCGAAGTCCTTGTAATTGTTGTGTGGTACTAAACAGCAGTTGTGATTGCGTTGAAACACAGCTGTGATGTAAACGTAATGTTAATTGTATGTTTAATAACTTGTCAAAGTTTGAGCGTATTTGGCGTTTTAAATTTGATGCATACGTCAAACGCCTGCTCGTAAGGGCATGTATTATCGTTATATTTTTTGTGGAAATGGTACGACCAGAATTGTTTTGCAAATCTTATGATTAAATAACCTTCAAATCTTGAGTTCACATGCTTTGATGTCACTTGTTATAAGAGGCATAATTCGACCTTTGTGGCTATCGCATTAGGAATCGCGTTGGAATTACTACACACTGAATTTTTGGGTCGCCCGTTAAGATTAGAAGGATCGATGGCGGGATGGCAGCAATTGTACTGGGACAACACTCTAGTTTCTCAAATTGATGCGAGCGAAAAGAAAACAGAAACTTACACGCATCAATTTAAGTTGAGTGCTGGAGAAGAGGTTTTGCTTTGCCAATTAGACTGCACATTGGATTGGCAACCTTTTGATCTGACCTATCGCGCCACCGTTAACGGTGAGCTAATTACGGAAGGTTCAAGAAACGAAAAAGACATTGAAAGGCAGGTGCCACAGGTCGCGCCGCCATCAGAAAAGCGCTTGAGTGTCATCGGTATTTTTTCCTTAGGTATGAAAGCCTTAAAAAGCGCGAAAGTGATTAAAGTTGCGCTGGCGTCAGCAAGTTTAGCTGCCTATTCATGGTTGTTTTCTATTGAGTTTGCTCTGGCTCTTATCGCTTGTCTTATATTCCACGAATATGGGCATATCAAAGCGATGAAGTATTTCGGTATGAAAACCAAGGGCATTTACTTAATCCCGTTTCTAGGAGGCTTGGCTTTAAGTGACGAGAAAATAAACACGCGTTGGCAAGATGTCGTCATTTCTATCATGGGGCCTTTCTTTGGATTGGTTTTAAGCATTGTGTTTACTCTGCTTTATTGGATGACAGGCGAAATGATATTCGCTGGTCTTGCTGTGTTTAACGCGCTGCTAAACCTCTTTAACTTGCTGCCGATCTTACCGTTAGATGGTGGCCATGTTCTAAAGAGTATTACTTTCTCGATGAATACTTGGATTGGGTTGGCGGGCAGCATTGTTACAGCACTACTTGGTATTGCGCTCAGCTATTCATTTGGTTTAACGCTGCTCGGATTCTTACTGATGATGGGGATGCTGGAAGTGGTCATGGAATGGCGAGCAAGACATCACAGCCACTTGCTGCCACTCACTCGCTACGGTCAATTGTTCTCATTGGTTTGGTATTTAGCATCCGTTGGTGGTTTTGTTGGGATTATTTGGTATTTCGCAGGGCTGGGTGACAGCTTACTCAGCTTACCTTTGCAAATTCTTGGAGCTTAACGAAAGTTCTCAACACACAGATAACGAAAAAGCTCCTTAAGTAGGAGCTTTTTTGTATCAGACTTTTGTAGGGTTATACGCTTTCTAACCACATTTCGGTGCTTTCACATTGTACTTCGGTAACTTGTTGATGGTTGCCTGCAAGTCTTTGATTCGCGTACTGTGAGAAGGGTGAGTAGAGAAAAATTCCGGCGGCTGCGCTCCACCTGATGCTGCACTCATGTTTTTCCACAGATCGACACTTTGATTAGGATTGAATCCAGCTTTCGCCATGTACTCTAAGCCAACGATATCCGCTTCAGACTCTTGCGTTCTTCCATAAGGGAGAATCACGCCGTACTGCACACCAACACCTAACGCGGCCATAGTGAGCTGTTGATATTGTTTGTATTCAGATGCGCCAATTGCCACATTCGCTAACGACAGCCCAGCATTGGCCAATTGGCTTTGAGACAGCCGCTCGTTACTGTGTTCTGCTAAAACGTGCGCCACTTCGTGCCCGATAACCGTTGCTAACTGATCTTGGTTTTTCGCTACCTTGAGAAGGCCAGTGTAAACACCAATTTTTCCGCCTGGCAACGCAAACGCATTGACTTGGTGCCTATCAAACACCACGACCTCCCAATCTTTGAAACCAGCTTGAGGTGGAATGGCATTGGTGATCTGCTTAGCTACGCATTGTACGTAAGCGTTGGTCTTTTTATCTTTACTGATTGGAATATCCTTCTTCATTTGATCAAAGGATTTTGCACCAAGTGATGACATTTCTTGATCTGAAAACATCAGTATTTGATTTCGACCAGTTGGTGAGGCGCTGCACGCAGTTAAGCCTGCTAAGGTCAAGAGAGCAGAGGCTTTAATCCATACCTTCATAAGTGGCTCCATATTCACTAATTCTTGTTTTGAACCAGTAGTATATACCCAAATGATGACAAGATGCATAGGCGAGGTAAGTGTGATTGTAGAGTTGAGGGCTAGCGCGTTTTGTCTTGAAGTGTCGCAGCAATAGAGACTATGCTAAGCGCTTGGCATAAATATGAATAAGCAGTCTCAACCTGCAAACAGTAAGAGCGAAAAATGAGTATTTGGAAAAAGCCGATCAGTTTGGACATCCTTAACGCTACATCAAGAAATACCATGATGGAGCACCTACAAATCGAGTACACCAACTTCACGGATGATTCATTAAGTGCAACGATGCCAGTGTGCAGTTTTACTCACCAACCGCTAGGTATGTTGCATGGTGGTGCATCCGTCGTGCTAGCAGAAACATTAGGTTCCATTGCCGCAAACTTTTGCGTAAGTGAAGGTAACTACTGCGTAGGTTTAGATATCAACGCAAACCATGTACGAGCAATGCGCAGTGGTTATGTTATCGGTACCGCAAAACCTATTCACCTTGGTGTGTCGACTCAAGTTTGGCAGATTGAAATTACAGACGAACGTGATCGCTTGGTGTGTACTAGTCGTCTAACGATTGCTGTGAAACAACAAAAAGCAAAATTGGCTTAATTCGACGTTCATCAATCAGCAGAGATACACCCAAAGGCAGAACATGGTTATCGAGTTTTCATTAGGTAAAATTATCGCGACGCAGCGTGAAATCGTCATCAAACTAACCGGTGAGGCAATGGTCACATTGCAAGCACAAACCGATGCACTTCAACTTCTTGGTCGTGGCGCAAATGTGGTGTTAGCCCATGGGGCCGAATGCAAATGGTCAATAAAATTGGATAATGAGGAACAACTTATCCAACTCGCACAAGAAATTGGTATCGATATTCAATAATTTACCCCTTCATATTTGCACTTTTTCATAAAAATGAGGAAACTTGACTTATTGACATCAAGACAAGTATTTCCTCTTTATGAGTAGCCCTCGTTTACGTGTTCAGTTCGAAACACTCTTTGAAAAATTTGCCGGTAACGACACAGAAGTTCAGCTAGAAGACATTACCGATGCTCTGTTTTGTACGCGACGAAATGCGCGTATCGTTCTCAATAAGCTCGAAGAAGAAGGGTGGATAGAATGGCACCCGGCGGCTGGCCGAGGCAAACTATCCAAACTGATCTTTAAGCGCAATCGTAGTGACGTAAGCGAAAACTTAGCGAGACGCTATCTAGACGAAGGAAAAATTGGACAGGCGCTCGATGCGTTAGACAATGACGCCGCACGTTTAACCCAGGTGATTCAAGGTTATTTGGGATTGCAGCATCGACAAGGCGAGCAAGTCGTAAGATTGCCTTATTACCGACCGTTAGCCATGCTGAATCCGCAAAAGCCGATGCGTCGCTCAGAGCAACACATCGCGCGACAAGTTTTTAGCGGTTTAACGCGTCTTGATGAAAACGAACAACTTCAACCGGATCTCGCACATACGTGGGAGGCGCTTTCTGACACTCATTGGCGTTTCTATTTGCGTCGTGGCGTACGCTTCCATAATGGTGAACCACTCACGACAGATTGTGTTGTAGAGAGCATTCTTGCCTTGAGTGGATTGAATTTGTTCTCTCACATTCAGCAAGTTTCGTCACCACAGCCTTGGACCGTTGATATTAAGCTTGTTCGTCCAGATCGCTATTTACCGTTAGCATTGAGCGAGTCTCAAGCCAAAGTCTTATTGCCACAAGCGCTTCGCTCTGAGGATTTTGACCGTAAGCCTATTGGTACAGGTCCGTTCCAAGTGAAAGTGAACGACGACAAACGCCTTATTCTTACTGCTTTCGATGGTTACTTTGGGTTTCGTCCACTGCTGGACCAAGTTGAAGTGTGGGTGATTGATGAAGCCTACTCATCAATGGTGTATCCAAGCTTGTCTAAGCCACAAATGAACAAACAAGCGTCGACCGATGAAGTGGAACTCGATCCGGGCTGTACCTTCTTGCTGCTTAACAAAAATACCGGGATCGCAAAAGACCCACGTTGGGCCGAATTTTTAAGCCAAACACTAAATAGCCATCAAATCTACGCGCACGTTCCCCAAGATAAAGTGATTGAACTGGGTGTACTGCAAGCATTTGGTTTAAAACCGGGGTGGATTGACTTAAGGCCGACATCAGTGGGTGAAGTCCCGCAACAAGGTAAATCGATTACCGTCGCTTATCAGAAAAAACATCCGATGTTTCCTGTCATTGCCAAAGCAATTAAACATTTGCTCAAACCGCACAGTGTCGATGTCGAGTTTATTCGCTACGATACGCAGCCGCCAAACCCAGAAGAAGTCGACGTTTGGGTAAAAGCAATGGGTATTGCGACCAATCGCAACGATGCATTAGCGGGCTGGCTACTTGATTACAGCGACATCGAAAAATTCAGCGCGGGTTACGATTTTTCAGAATGGGTGACATTAGTCGATCAATGGCGTGCAGGTATTCACGCCGACTTTCCTGCTCGCGAATTAGGAAGGCAGTTAGTGAAAAGCTGTCAGGTTATTCCAATGTTCCATTGCTGGCTTGGTGTAAACAAAGACCACAGCGGAGCGCTTCAAAACGCAAAATGTAATGCGTTGGGGTGGTTCGATTTCAGCAATGTGTGGGTCAAGCCAGAGATAGAAGATAATGGCCAAGCCGAATAAAAAGCAACCGAATAAAACTGTCGAAATTTATTGTGCGAAATGCAAAGCGCAGCTATATAAATATCGCAAGGGCGGAAAGGGGGCCTTGGTGAAGTGCTTTAAAGAACGCATTGTAGAAGATTACACTCAAACCCCTTGTTTTTGCCCGAGCTGCGGGCAAGAGTTTGCACGAGATACGTTAGTCAGAGGTACGCCTGCGTTTAAGATGATTGGCGGAAAAGTGACAATGAAGTAGGAAAAATAATGAGCCAACAAAACGATTGGTGCATGGTGTTAAGTACCACCAATAATGAAAAAAATCGCGATGAAATCATCAAAGGTTTATTAGAGGCTCAATTAGCGGCGTGTATTCAGACGATGCCAATTGAGAGCCATTATGTTTGGAAAGGGGAAGTTTGTACTGATCACGAATGGTTACTCATCATCAAAACACGACGTGAACTTTACGAGTTAGTGGAAGAAAAAATTGAAAACCTGCACGAATACGAGGTTGCTCAAATCGTACAGGTTCCTATCGTGGATGGTTTTAATCCGTATTTAGAATGGCTTCGCGAATCGACGTTGAGCCGACATTAAAAACAACGACAGTATGGCACCCGTCGTATCACACAACATGTCTTTCTGGGCATCCCAAATGTCTCCTTGGGAGCCTAGGAAGGCAATGCCTTCATCGCCACCAGCCAGTTCGGCATACCACCACTCAATGATTTCGTAGCCTGCAGCCAAAGACATAATGGCAAACAACGCAAACCAGCATGAAAAAGTTGGGTTGAATTTTTTGTTGCGAATCAAATACTCAGCGATCGGGTAGGCATATAAACCAATCGCAAAGTGGGCTACGCGATCAAAATTGTTTCTCTCTGATCCAATTAGGTTATTGAACCAATCAAACGGCACTTCAGCGAAGGTGTATTTCGCGCCAATGGTGTGTAGGCACAACCAAATAAACATCAAAAGGTAAGCGGTGTTGCTGAACTGGTAGCGAATCGAAATCGCCCAAATCGCAATGAGAATACCAATCGCCGGAACGATTTCAGCAAACCAGACAGCACGCGAGCTAGGTTCTAATGCTGAAAATAAAAAAACGATGGCGTAAAAAATCGTCAATCCCAATAGTGTAGAAGTGCTTTTCATAGGGTTAGTTGATCCTTCAATTGATTTTTTAGAGCGTACAAGCATCGAGTTAAACCGTTTATATCTCTGTTTGTAATGCGTTAACAATGATTACACTTAATTGAACGGTGTGCAATTGTTTATTTTTATTGGTCAATTATTAACTAAACATGTTGAATTATTAGCGAACTGCTCAACATTAAAACGTTTGCGCGTGCACATTTCATTAAAGTTTGATTTACAACATGCCCATCCATAGAATCCGTGACTCAGTCTAATAAAAAAGAAGTAAAGTCATGAAACTGGAAACTGTCGATTATCTTGCTGACGACGCTGCTCAACAGTTCGTAGCATCACTACGCGAAACAGGATTTGGCGTATTAAAGAATCACCCAATCCCTCAAGAGTTGGTTGAGTCCATTTACAAAAACTGGCACGAGTTTTTCTGCTCAGAAGAAAAAAATGATTTCCAATTTAATGTAGAAACGCAAGATGGTTATTTCCCACCTTCGGTTTCTGAAGTTGCGAAAGGCCACAAAGTAAAAGACATCAAAGAGTACTTTCATGTTTACCCTTGGGGACAAATCCCAGAACAGTTGAAAGCAGAGATTCTTGAGTACTACGAGCGCGCAAACGCTTTTGCACAAGAACTGCTAGGTTGGGTAGAAGAGTACGCACCAAAAGACGTACAAGAGAAGTTCTCTATCGCGCTGTCAGAAATGATCAATAACAGCGACAAAACGTTGCTTCGCGTTCTTCATTACCCACCAATGACAGGCGAAGAAGAGCCAGGTGCAATTCGCGCAGCCGCTCATGAAGACATCAACCTACTGACTGTACTGCCAGCGGCGAACGAGCCTGGTCTGCAAGTTATGAGCAAAGATGGCGAGTGGATCGATGTTCCGTGTGACTTTGGTAACTTGATCATTAACATCGGTGACATGCTACAAGAAGCGTCAGGTGGTTACTTCCCGTCAACGACGCACCGAGTTATCAACCCAACAGGTGCTCGCCAAGAAAAATCTCGCATTTCACTACCGCTTTTCTTGCACCCAAAACCAGATACAGTACTTTCTGAGCGTTACACAGCACACAGCTACTTGATGGAACGATTACGTGAGCTAGGCGTTATTTAATCAAACGCGATCCTGATTCCAAAGGCCGATGGTTTTTCGCTATCGGCCTTTTTTCGTTTATGGTACAAAAGTAACGACGTTGAGCTTTGAAACGTGCTCAATTTTAATCGCTTATAAATCAAACGAGGGCGCATGGAAGATCAATATGGCGTATGCGATAGCAGTCAGAGTGAAATAGAGAACCCGTTGCTTTGGCCAATGCTTGAGATTCTCAAAAAGCAACCGTCTGGTTGGAAAGTACACACCTTGGCCAGCAAGCTCAGTGAGCGCGGTTACATTAACCAGCTTGACCCCTCGCCAGATAAAGACTTATTCAAAAGAAACTTTCTGATAATGAATGCGCTGTATCAACTGCAAGAGACGCTCTTTCCGGACAGTTGGTTGCAAGTAGAAGCGATGGATATCATGTTGATGTCAGCATTAGAAGCGAGTAGAAATAGCGTCGATCCAAACGATCCTTTGCGACAATACTATTTGGATTGGACCCATTATGAAGCGAACGAAGATGAAGTTCGTCGATTACTCAATGAGTTTTGGAGTCGTTATCAACGCTTTGTCGGCGGCGCCTCGGAGCACAACATCGATAAAGCGAAAGCGCTTAAACTCTTTGACCTAGCGGGAGATGCATCTCGTATTGAAATCCGCCGACAATGGCGAAAACTGGCGTTACGCTGGCATCCTGATAGAGAAAATGGCGATGCCGAAAGATTCAGAGTGTTGTGCGAAGCATGGAATGTGCTTCGAAATGGATAAATAGTAAATAACTACCTACTGTAGTTGGTGGTTTAGGACTGAAAATAAAAAAGGCAGCGATAATTGCTGCCTTTTTGTTTTAGACGAGCCAGACTTGGATAAGTCGTGATACGTCAAATACAAAATACTTAGTGTGAAGGTTTGAACTGTGACTTACGCATACGGTTAAGTGCTGCCATCACATCCAAAGTACGTGGTTTAGCAAGGTCACCTTGTTTAGGCAGTGATGCGTGCCATTCGCCCGATAACATCTCTTCAATTTCTTTTGCTGGGTTGTTACACCAACCAGGCAGTTGTGCAAGCTGGAACCACAACCAACCAATGGCGTTCACTTCGTCAGCAGACTCAATCTGCTCTAGCGCACTAAGGTCAGTAAATTCTTTACCAAAACGCAGTGAGTCTTTGCCTTTTGCACTTACGCGGAATTTACCGTCAGTCAATATATTCATAAGAGCCACGCGGTTTAGTGCGCGTGGTCGGAAAGTTTGTAAGCTCTCTTCTGATTCGTTATGGCGCTGAGTAGGGTGCTGCGCAATCACTTGTTTTGCTTTTTCAGTCACGTCGACCGCTTGGTAGTCATGCATCTGAATAACGGTATTCGCCACATCCAGGTAATCACCAGAGCCACCCATAACGATGATAGTAGAGATATCCAGTTCATCACTTAATTGACCGATACGGTCAACCAACGGTGTGATTGGCTCATCGCCTTTTGCCACAAGTGCCTGCATACGCTCATCACGAATCATAAAGTTAGTTGCAGATGTGTCTTCATCTATCAGCAGTGATGTTGCACCGGCTTCGATAGATTCTTGTAACCAAGCCGCTTGCGATGTTGAACCTGATGCATCTTGCGTTGAGAAATCTGCAGTATCTTTACCCATTGGCAAATGGTTGATGTAGTTCGACAGATTTAAGTGATGCACACAACGGCCATCTTCTGCACGAATCTTCATCGCTTTCTGATCTGTCACGATGTACTCGCGACCATCACCAGGAATGTGATCGTAAATAGAACGTTCAATGGCGTTCAGCAATGTAGACTTACCATGAAAACCACCGCCGACAATCAAAGTGATGCCTTTGGGAATGCCAAGTCCAGTCACGTAACCTTTGTTTGGTGCATGCAGAGTCACTTGCAAAGACTCAGGAGCCGTAAACTCCACTGCTTCTTTCATCGGCAAATCACAGTTACCCGCAATACGTGGTAGAACGCTACCATTCGCAACAAACGCAACAAGATTGTGTGCTTCTAATTGTTCTCTTAGTGCGCTTTGATCTTCGACGACTTGACAGTGCTTCACCATCGCTTCTTTATCCAACTCACGCTCAAGCGTCGCGCGTCGAATAAACTTAGGCAGATGAAACGTTAGGATGTTGTTCGCCTTTTTACCAAGCACAGAACGGCCTTCAGCGGGTAGGTTGACACGAAAACGCAGTTCAATCCCTTCTTCTGTGAATAGCACCGCTGTGCTGTCTAAAACCGTTTGACCATTTAAAGCGATTGATACGGTATTTTCTTGTTTAGCAAATTGCTCAAAGCTACGAGCAATAAAGTCGCGAGCCGCGCGTTGGAACGCCGGAGACTCGTCTTTTAGCCACTCAAGACCAGTTAGTGACCAAGCACGAGTCGCACGAAAACGTGATGCAGAAGCATACGGGTCGCCTTGAACATGATCGATAAACAACGTGAAATCAATGAAGTCATACTGACCTTTGATTTGTTGGTAAGCACGGTAGTTCTGCTTTTCAATTTTCTTAAGCGTGGCAGTTAACTGATCCATGAAGATATTGGCCTTTTAATTAGAAGCGGGCGGCGATTATAGAAACCACCGCAAGGAGAGTAAAGGAGAGCTTAGGAAGAATAGGCGTATTGGCCACCAATTTGACGCTGATTAAACAAACTTTGTTCGAACTCGTTACAAGGCATCGGTTTTCCGTACAAAAAGCCTTGTGCGATATCGCATCCTTCACCAATCAAAAACTGCTCTTGTTGTGGCGATTCAATTCCTTCAATGACCACTTGCAGCTCAAGTTTTTTCGCAATATGGATGATGGAACAAATGATTGCGCGGTCATCGTCGGATTTTTCCATTTGCTGAACAAAACTCTTGTCGATTTTGATGGCATCAAAAGGGTACTTCTTCAAATAACTGAAAGAGGCGTAGCCCGTACCAAAATCATCAAGTGACAATGTCACGCCAAGTTTGTTCAATTTTTTAAGGGTCGTTCGTGCGACCACTTCATCAGCAATTAACGCACTTTCCGTCACTTCTAACTCAAGAAAACGTGCCGGAAGGTGGAACGCTTCGAGAAGGTGTTCAACTTGCTCGGCGAAATTCACGTTTTGCAGTTGAATAGGAGAGACATTTACCGCGACTTTGAAATTATCGAATAACTCAGACCACTGTTTGGCTTTGTCGATAGCAGTACGCAAAACAAATGAGCCAACTTCAAATATGAGCCCATTTTGCTCAGCCATGTGGATCAGCGCTTCGTTAGATACATCCCCTAAAACGGGGTGACGCCAGCGTAATAGCGCTTCTGCACCTATCCATTTGTGCGTATGAGGGTTCACCTTCGGTTGGAAATACAACATCAAATCGTCATTACGTACAGCTTGGAGCAGATAACTTTCGAGCTGATTATGGTTGTTCAACTCATGCGTGTGGCTCTCACAGAAGTAACTGTAAGCTTCACCCGACTCTTTACATAGCAACATCGCGTAACAAGCATTTTGTAGAAGCTGTTTAGCACTGCTCGAGCGATGAGCCTGAACTACGCCAACGTAGGAGTGCAAGTGCACTTCTGTGTCGTTGATGTAGAAGTTCCCCACGCTGATATTAGTGATTTTATCGAGCAGATTATGCAGTTTCGAATCAGCATCTTCTCCCCATAACAAAAGCACTAAGTCGTTTGAACTTGGGCGACCAGTAATGAAGTAGTTTGAATCGTTCGTTCCAAGGCGCTTACGAAATTCTTTGAGGATCTCATCAAACGCTTCAAAGCCGTATCGAGTTTGTATACTACGCGCATTACTAAAGCCCACATTTATAACAATTAAAGACTGATGCCCGTGTTCTAGGGATTGAAGCGTATCTTCAACCACCGCTTCCAGTGCGGCGCGATTAAGAAATCCGGTACCTTGGTCATGGGTTTTCTGGTAGTTAACTTGTCTTTCAGCGGCTTTGCGGCGGTCAATTTCTTGGGTGAGTGAAAAGCTGAGTTGGGCGAGGTCAGTAGTTCGGTTTTCTACGCGATTTTTGAGTTCGCTGTTAAGTCTCAACAGTTTGTATTGTTGGTAGACAACAGCAAGTTGAGCTTCTATTGAGTCCTTGAACGTATTGAGCAATTGCCGGTAAGTTTCGCTGTACTCATTGGCTTTGGAGTCCAACATACAAATGGTTCCAAACGTTTCTCCATTTGGCCAAAACAACGGCAAACCACAATAGGAGAGCATACCAAGTTTGATGTCCGGGTTATTCGACCATTTTTCATCTGCAAGGGCATCGGGAACAACCAGTTGGCTTTTGGTTTCAATGACATGTTCACAGTACAAACCATGTCCAAGATCTTCTTTGTCACCAGCTTTATATGGATTACCTTGGGTGTCGCTTGAGGTGTTTACTTCGATGTGGTTTTGATGCACTCGCATGATAAGCGTGGTTGGCACGTCTGCAATCTGTGCGAGGAGATTGACAATATCCTGCCAGCTTCGCTGCATGGATTCAGGAATCTCATAATCTAGTGTTTGAAATCTCCCCATAGAGGCCTTCCTTTCCGGTAGTTTCACATCCTGTGAATCGAAGATTTATGCAGTAGTAATTGTTATAACATTAGTCGTTTTACTTAAGTATAGGGTCGCCCACAGACGAAACAAAAAAAAGTCCTGAAAACCTTTCAGGACCCCAAATTGTTGGAAGCCATCTCAAATATGAAACAAATTTGACGAACTTATGGCTTAAGTGACGCCAAGGTTTCTAACGAAATGTCTTGCGAGTAGTCTACATCGTCAAAGTTAAAGCCGTTGAGTTTCATGAACTCGTCCTTAAAGCCTTGGTAATCACCAATCTCTTTAAAGTTCTCCGCATTCATTTGTTCTAATAAATGACTCACTTCAGCCTGCGTTTGCGGATCCAGTTCTAAATCATCAATTCGAATCAATCGCTCGCCATCAACAGGAACTTTAGGCTGATCGTAAAGCTTCGTCGTGAACAGACGTTGCATTTGTTCGATGCAGCGTTCATGCGTGCCTTTCTCTTTCATTACTCGGTACAGAGCTAAAAGGTAAGGGCTCAGAGCAGGGATGAAAACACTAGCTTTGGTTACCAGCGCTTTACACACCGTGGCGTAAGCACCACCGTCGAAGTTAGCCAGTTTCAGATTCAATGCATGGCTGGTTTGGTGCAAATCAATTTTGGCTCGGCCTAAAGTACCATCGAGATAGATTGGGTGAGTAACTTCTGGGCCCATGTATGAGAATGCAATAGTTTTGCAACCTTGAGCGACGGATTCCGTGTTAATGAGAGTATCAATCCAGCTTTCCCAATCTTCACCCCCCATGACCTTAATGGTCGCTTCTGCTTCCTCTTCGGTGGCAGGCTCGAGCGTGGTTTCAACCCATTGATCATTTTCAAGTAAGATGGAAGCGCCAGTAACCGATTCACCAATAGGCTTAATCACACTGCGCCAGAACGTATCTGAATTAGGTTTTGGACGAACGCCCGCTGCAAGGCTGTAAATCACCAAATCGACTTCACCTTCAAAGTAGGTTTCGATCGCTTCGATAACTTCATTGCGGACAGAGTCAGAGAATGCATCACCAACAATATTGATTGCAGTGCGTCCGGAATGTGTTGCTTCTTGTTTGAAAAAGATGTTGTTGTACCAGCCTGCGCTGCCAACCCCTTTCTCAGATGGGCCTCGTTCAAACGAGACGCCAATGGTGTCTGCTTCAGCGCCGCCAAACGTCAGGGCAATACGTGCTGCTAACCCAAAACCGGAGGAAGCACCAATAATTAAAACTCGTTTAGGGCCGCTTTTGATCTGCGGGGCTTTTTTTACGTATTCAATTTGCTCTTTTATGGATGCATGGCAACCGTGTGGATGCGCAGAGCGAGCAACAACACCTTGAATTAACGGTTCTATTCGCATTGTTGTGATCTAACCTCGGTGAGTGGAATTCTGGTTAGATTAACGTAAAGTTAGGTAAAACTTATTGAGCTAGACCATCAAAATTAGAGATGTTTAACCAATTCTTGAGCAACGAATTCCGCAATCCAAGGTTGAGCTTCAGGTTTCGGATGTAAGCCATCATCCATCATCCACTCTGGCTTGGTGATCACATGCTCTAAGAAAAACGGCATTAACTGAACTTGTTGATGCTCAGCCAATTTAGGATAGATGTCGTAAAACATGTCGCTGTAGCGCTTGCCGTAGTTAGGTGGGACACGAATTTGCATCATGACCACATTGGCACCAGAATCTTTGATCATGCTAATCATTTTCGACAGATTCGACGTAATAACTTTTGGAGGGAAGCCACGCAACCCATCATTGGCGCCCAACTCGATAAGAACTAAGTCGGGTGTATGTTGGTCAAGCAGTTGCGGGAGGCGAGCCAAACCGTTGCCAGTAGTGTCTCCGGAGATGCTGCCATTAATAACTGTTACATCTTGCCCGTGTTCGAGCAGCGCGTCAGGGAGTAAGCTAGGCCAACTCTTCTCAATCGGCATTTGATAGCCCGCACTCAAGCTATCACCAAGAACAAGAAGCTTTTCGCTTGCTTGCGATGCGGCGGAAAGACAAAAAAAGAGAACTAAGGAAAGTAAACGAATCATGCAAACACCTGTACTCAAAGCACCTATTGTTCAAGCGAATTTGGTTTCTAAACAAGTCTCTACTAATCAAGAACAATTAACAATCCTTAAAGATGTAAATGTTGACATCAGAAAGGGCGAGACCATCGCAATTGTCGGCACATCTGGTGCAGGTAAATCCACGCTAATGACATTGTTGGCGGGGCTCGACACACCAACCTCCGGAGAAATCACGCTTCTAGGACACGAACTTTCGAAGCTAGATGACGAAGCTCGTGCGAAAATCCGAGCCGATTCTCTAGGATTTGTCTTTCAAAGCTTTCTACTTATCCCAAGTTTGAGTGCACTTCGCAATGTGACCTTACCGTGTCTTTTACGCGGAGAAGCCGAAGATGAAGCACGAGCGACAGAATTATTAAGCGCCGTAGGATTGGAAAAGCGACTCGACCACTTACCAAGTCAACTTTCTGGTGGTGAACAACAACGCGTCGCGTTGGCCAGAGCATTTATGACTCAGCCAGAATTGCTGTTTGCTGATGAACCGACAGGGAACCTTGATCACCAAACCGCGGACAAAGTCATCGAGCTGTTGTTCGATCTCAATAGCCAGCACGGTACGACATTAATATTGGTCACTCATGATGTGAACTTAGCAAGCCGATGCGACAGAATTTATCGTATGGAGGCGGGTGAGCTTAAGGAGGAGATGTAATGTCAGCAGTATCTTCAAGTGAAGTAACATCTTCAGATCAACGTGGATTGAAGCAACACTCCCCGAATAAAAGTTTGGTGCGTTGGAGTTTGGGCGAAATTAGGCAAGGAAACCTTTGGCCGATCAGCGTCGCTCTTGTGTTGGTCATCGCGAGTATTTTTGCATTGTCTGCACTTGCATCTCGTATGGAGCAAGTGATTGTCAAGCAGGGCAAGGATGCATTAACTGCGGATGCGGTGTTCGTTTCCGCAAACCCATTATCTGACTCGCTATTAAAATCGACAGAGCAACTTGAGCACTCCGTTATGACCCGATTTTCGACCATGGCTTTTAGCGATAACGGAATGCAGCTTATTTCTGTACGAGGTGTCGATGAAAGTTATCCTTTAATGGGAGAGTTGGTTTTAGATGGGAATGAGTCAGGTCGCGTGAAGCCTAACCAGCTTTGGTTAGACGAACGCATTATGGCTCAATTAGAAGTTAACAAAGGTGACAATGTCACCATTGGTGATGCAGATTTCACCGTTTCAGGTGCCGTGCTGATGGAGCCGGGTTTAAGTTTCAATCCATTCCAACAAATGCCTGCGGCGTATATTCACCAAAGCGACGTAGAAAAAACAGGCGCGATACAAGTCGGCAGTCGAGTGCAGTATCGACTGTTTCTAAAAGCTGACAATGCGGCGCTAAAGCAACTCCAAGATAAGACAGTTCTGTCACCAAGTGATCGCTGGCGTACTCAAGATACCGCGAGTCGCAGCAATGAAGTTTTTGATCGAACCACACAGTATTTATCATTGACCGTAGCTATTGTCATAATTATGGCCGCGACAACGTTGGTTCTTACTTGCCAAAACTACGTGAATAGCCGAACTCAAACCATCGCAATGTTGAAAAGCCTTGGCGCGAGCAGACGTTGGATAGAAAAGTGGTTATTGATTCAAGTTGCCATTCTATTGGTAACCGCCAGTATTGTCGGAGTCATTCTGGGTAGCGGCTTGGAATATTTGTTACGTATTCCTCTGAAAGATCTCTTGCCAAACCCACTACCGAGTTACGGCGTCACTCCATTTATTGTCGCTGTGGTTTCTGCCATTCTCATCACCGTTCCGGCGCTTGGTATCCCGCTACTTGGGTTAATTAAGACAACAGCACTTGAGGTTTTACAGCAGGGCACAGCGCAACGATCTTGGAAGCGACTGCTGCTCGTTCTTGTCCCTGTGCTTCCATTGCTCGCGTTGTACGCAAACAACACTTTGGTTTGGATTGTACTGGCGGGTATTGCAGCACTATTTGTCGTGTTGGCAGGATTAAGCATCGCACTGACGAAGTTATTCTCCCGCTTTGCCACCAAACCAGCGATGAAGTTGGCACTGAGCCGGATCAACCGCACGCCTATAACCAGCGGTCTGCAGTTTGGTGCGCTGTCGCTTTCTTTGATGCTCCTTTCCATTATTTGGCTTGTCCGTAGTGACATCCTCGCAGATTGGGAACGGACTTTGCCTGCGGATGCGCCTAATGTATTCGCATTAAACATTGCCAATTATGAACTGGCTAACTACCTAGAAACACTGGATAAAAATGCAGTGACACGGTCACAAGCATTTCCAATTATTCGAGGACGACTCACAGAGATTAATGGCCAAAACGTTAAAGACGTTGAATATGAAGGGGAAGGCTCTGACGCAATCCGTCGAGAGCTCAACTTAACATGGGGTGATCAGTTACCAGAATACAATGACGTTCTTTCAGGAAAATGGACGAACGCAAACAGTGTTTCTGTTGAGGCCGATGTCGCGCGCGATTTGGGTATTCAACTTGGAGACAAATTAAGGTTTGTTATCAACAGCCAAAACTTTGATGCGACAGTGGATACCATTCGCCATGTTGAGTGGCGAGATATGAAGCCTAACTTCTATTTCATCTTTTCTTCTGATGTGATGGCCAATGTTCCGGGTTCATATTTGATTAGCTACCGAATCAATGAAGGAAACGAATCGCTGCTTACATCAATGTCGAGAGCGCACCCAACAGTTTCTGTGTTAGACATCCGAACGATGGGAGAAAAAATACAGGCGCTAATACAACAAATCGTTTCTGCGATCACCATTCTTGCTTTGTTAGGTGTAGTTGCAGGGCTATTGCTCATTTTTACATTATTACGCTTGAGCTTGTCTCAACGTCAGCAAGAAATCCGTCTGTATCGTACGCTTGGCTCAAGCAAAAAACGGATTAATACAACCTTGTGGGCGGAATACGGAATTATGGCGCTTGTAGCAAGTTCTGTCGCCGTTATGGCAGCCGAAGCTTGTGTAGCAGCAGTGATGAAGTATGGGTTTGACCTCAATGCTCAAATTCACCCTGAATTGTGGATAGCTTTACCGTTAGCCACTTTCGTTACACTGGCACTTGTTGTAATGAGTTTGTTGAAAAGATTGCTAACGCCAGTAAACACTTAATACCCATTTATATAACTAACGCGGATTCACTCCATGACATTTTTATTTTAGTTATCCACAAAAACGGTGGATAACTTTTGGGATAACTGGAGAGGTCAAAAATAGGGGTGTTTCCGCAAGCTTTACGCCATGGGTCTTAGAGTGGGATTCTTATACACAACAGGCTAAAAATTCGCTCATCAAACCACTTCGTCAAGCACTTTTTTCGCAATTTTTTATTCCGTAAAGCAACTTTTAAAGTTATCGCAAACCCATGAACTTTTTGTGATTTTAATCATACCCAAACCCGAGTAGAATCACGGTTAGTAAAGATTTCTCCTTATAAAATTTTTAGTGAAGCAATGAAGTCTGAGTTTCTAAGTCATAAAGATAAACACATCGCCGTTGTAGGTGGTGGTGTAGCCGGTGCCACAGCCGCCATTCATTTTGCAGAGTTGGGATTCAAAGTCTCTGTTATTGAAAAGGGCGTATCGTTAGTCAACGGCCCACCAATTTGTCACCTTCATGCGGGCGGTAATTTGTATCGTGAAATTTCTGAACAACAATGTTTGGATTTGCTTACGCAATCTATAGATACGATCAGACTGTATCCTCACTCACTGAATATTCGTCCTACCATTATTGCCGTACCTCACTCTGATGGGGGTGACCCATTCGCGCTGCTGCCTCGCTTAGAGGTGATTAAAAGTGCTTACCAGGCGTTAGTCGACAAAGACGAACACAACAAAGTACTTGGCGAGCCTGAAGAGTATTTCAAACTGTATTCAAAAGAAGAATTACAGGAACTGGCAAAACAAAACCAACCAGAACATCCATCCACCTTTGATGAATGGAGCATTCCTTTTGCTCAGCACGCTGATTTAGAACAATTAAAATATCCGGTCGTTGCCGTTCAGGAGTATGGTTGGAGCGTGTTCCGTTTAGCGGCTATTGCTAACTTAACCTTAGCAAAACTGCCGAATTCAAACGTGATTACTCAAGCGACACTGAATCAGGCAGATTGGCTTGGTGATCATTGGCAATTGACTTACGAACACAATGGCGTCAATTGTTTGCTTACTTGTGATTACTTAGTCAACGCATGTGGTTTCGAGACGGGAACTATTGATAACGCAGTTGGCGCTAAGCGTGACCGTTTAGTTGAATTCAAAGCCGCTTACGTGACCAAATGGAACGAATGTAACCAGCAATGGCCAGAAGTCATTTTCCACGGCCCCCGTGGCACAGATAAAGGAATGGCGCAGTTAACTCCTTATGGAGATGGCTATTTCCAGCTGCACGGCATGACGAAAGAGATCACGTTGTTTGAAGATGGCTTAGTTGAAAGCACGGCACTCTCTGCTCAACCTGAGCTACCTGTACCGTTACTGTCTAAAATTCGTAGTGGGTGGCGTGAAGAAATTTTGGGTGAAAGAACGCATAACGCAATACAGCACATGGCCCAATTTATCCCTGATTACAAAACAGCGGAAAAAGGTGGCAAAGCATTGTTTGGTGCTCAACAGATTCCAGGCACAGATCCTGTGCTTCGCGCGGCAGATGTTTCATTCGAACAAAATCACTACGCTCGAATTGAAGTTGTGAAAGCGTCTTCTACGTTGTTGGCTGCTCAAAAAATGCTTCAGTATTGGTTTGATATCACGCCTCAACATAATGTAGAAGCGCAACATCCAGTGACCGTTAATTGGTCTGAAGACGAAATCGAACAATACGCGATTAAACTGACCGAAGAACGAGGCTATCCGCATGCTCTAGCTGAACGCTACGGGATGTAAACAGCCAAAAACTGAATAGGGCTCAGTAGCCAAAAAACTGAGCCCACTGACACCACACATCCTGCAAACCTTGTCTATCACCTTTGATGAAACGCACTTTCTGACCCGGCTTCGCTTGCGCTAATCTAGGCAAATCTATTCTGGCAACACAACCAAGCTTTGGATACCCGCCAATGGTCTGGTGGTCATTGAGTAATACAATCGGATTACCATCATGGGGAATTTGAATGGCGCCTAGCGCGATCCCTTCAGACAAGATGCCATCATAAGGTGGCTTTACCGTATTTCCTTCAAGGCGATAGCCCATTCGATTAGAGTCTGGCGAGATCGCAAAGCTTCCCGAATAGAATTTTTCTTTAGCTTCAACACTGAAATCATCACATTGATAACCTTCAATAACGCGTAGTGTAATTGGCAAGTTGTAATCTGGCTTGAAACGAAATGTCGTGATTCTTGGTTTATGGTTAGGCAATGAATGAGCATCAAAAGGGAGAACATCTCCAGCTTTTAGAGCGTTACCATTGGCTTCTAGTCCACCTAATGCTTCACGAAGCACGGTCGATGAGCTCCCAAGGTGCTCAGGCACATTGAAGCCACCTTTTACAGCGAGATAGGCGCGAAGGCCATTTTTCGCCATTCCGAACTGAAGCTTTTGACCTTTTTTTATCGAAAAATCCGACCAATTGGCAATAGGGTGACCATCTACTGATGCATTAAGATCGCCGCCACAAATTGCCAGGTGACAGTCTTGTAAGGCGACAAAACAAGCATTGCCTAACGTAATCTCAATTGCTGAACAATTCACGTGATTTCCAAGTAGATGATTAGCCCAACTGTAGGCGTAATCATCAACAGGGCCACCTTGCGTTATCCCGATGTGAGCAAGACCAAAACGGCCAAAGTCTTGAATCAATGACAAAGGCCCTGATTTTTCAACTAATAATCCTGATGCGCTCATAACGCTCCCCCTAATTCAAGAAATTCCTGTTTTGATACCGCATAAAACGTGACCTTGTCACCAACTTCAAAAGGAATAAAAGGAGGAGTATCCGAAAAGAGTAAGAGTGGAGAGCGACCTATGATATTCCAACCACCTGGACTGTCTGATGGGTAAACGGCGGTCTTACTATCGGCAATGCCGACACTTCCTGATGGCACAAACGTTCTCGGCGTTTTTAACCTAGGCATGGCGATACTCTCTTCCACATCAGAAAGAAAGGCGAAGCCAGGTGCGAACCCAATCGCGGAAACGGTATATACCGGCTTTGTATGAGCATCAATAAGCGCGCCGAGATCAATGCCTTGTTCTTCAAAACGCTCCAAATCTAAAGCAGTTTCTTCGGAGTAATAAACGGGGATCGAAATTTCGTTAGGCTCAGCCTTGTCGGCTTTATTTGGGTCAAACGCGACTAAGATATTGTGCAGTATGTCGACTAACTGAAATTCACTGATTCTGAACGGTAAGTAATCAATTAACACGGTTCGATAGGAAGGAACGATATTCATGACAATATGGGACAGATGTTGGTTCATTGCTCGCGCTAACTGTCCAATTGAGTTTTCAGAAATGGTTTCATCAAATCGAATCAAAATGCTGCATTCAGAAACCAAATCAATCGAGAACTTTGTTTGATGCATTAATTTCCTCCGGAGTAGAGGCTTTGACGAATTTTTTGAATCAAAGCGATCGACTCTTCATTGTCTCCATGGACGCATATTGTGTCCGCTTCTAACAAGATATAACTGCCTGACGCGGTTTTTACTCGGCCTGAATCAGCCAATGTTCTGACTTGTTCTAAAATCGCTAGCTCATCTTTCAAAACGGCATTTGGGTGCGTTCTTGGTGTCAACATCCCATCATCCTGATACAGGCGATCGGCAAACGCCTCAAACAACAATGGCACATCATAATCGTCCGCGATTTCTAAATATTTTTCGTTCTCTTGCGATGCAAGGATCATCAACGGTACTTTAAACAGCGCGGCTGCTTTAACGACCGCTCGAAAAACCGCATCGCTTTTCATCATATCGTTGTAAAGGGCACCATGAGGCTTGATATAACCGATATCGGTATACTGCGCACGGCACAATGCCTGCAACGCGCCTACTTGATAGATCACCATGTTAGTAATTTCATCGCTGCTCATACTGAGGCTGCGTCGACCAAAACCTTGTAAGTCGGGATAACCGGGGTGCGCACCAATATCAACATCGTGAAGATTCGCTAAGGTAATCGTGTCGTGCATCACGTTAGGATCGGAAGCGTGAAAGCCACAAGCAATGTTCGCCATATCGACATGAGGCATCACGCTATCGTCAGCGCCCATCTTCCAAGAACCAAAGCTCTCGCCCATATCGCAATTTAATGTTAGTTGCTGTTTATTCAATGTCATATATTTATAGTTACCTTAGCAATCACATAACGATGCAGGAAAAACCTTTTATCTTCAGTGACTCAGTTCATTCTTCAAACAACCAGAATGAGATTTTTACTTGGAACTCGAGCTGAGAAAGATCATTAGAGTCCAGCACGTCGTTATCGTTCTTTGATTTGATCCGAATTTTAAGGTAATTCGGTCCTTTTCAATCCAATTTTTGAGAATTTAACGTTATTTTGCTTTGCCGTCATGTTAGTCTTACGGCTTCTATTGGGTGATAGCTTGCATAACAACTCTTTTGTCTTCTAGTTGTTGTTGTGCGACAGGAATATATATGTCATTACGAGCAAAGCTTATCTGGCCGATTCTGGTTTTTATTACGGCGATCTTTGTTGCTTCAAAAGGTTATACCTCGTACACCGCATACCAATCGTCAAAACATGAGTTGGTTGAGCAAACTCGCAAGTTAATCAATAACGTGTCTTATTCAATTAAAGATGCGCTCACAACAAAGAACAAGCGAAAAGCACAAACTATTCTGGCCGATCTTCTAGAACAGCCCAACGTTTCTAGAGTGAAATTGTATGATAGGGCCAATGAACCTTTTGTTGTGCTTGAAGGGAGTGGGGAGTCTGCTCCCGTTCCTAATCAAAATGAAAGAAGTAAGCTCGATGCATTAGGGTATGCGTTGTCCGCCAAGTTTTTGTACGTACTTGAGCCTATCATCCATGAAGGGCATGTGATTGGTTCAATTCGAGTGACGTTGTCACATATTCCAATTATAAATGCGCAACATTCATTCTTGAAAGATGCCGGCGTACTTCTGCTGATATTGGCGGCTGGTGGCATTATTTTCTACATTACCATTGATCGTATCATTCTAAGACCGTTGCTCGATCTCAACGGTGCAATTCAAGATGTTACTTTTGGTAATGCCTCTCACGTACAAATTCGTCATCATTCTAAAGACGAACTGGGCGGAGTTATTCACTCATTCAACCGAATGATGACCAAACTCCGAAAAAGGGAAAAACAACGCCAGCATTCGTTAGCTACGCTCGAACAAAAAAGAGCATTTTCAGAAGAAGTCATTGAATCCATTCAGTATGCGTTAGTTATTACCGACAACCTTGGCACCATTATCCACAGTAATGCTGCGACTCAGCATATATTTCAGAAAACACCGGAAACATTAGAAAATGCGAATATCCGCGATCTGATAAAAACAAAAATGCCGAACGAGCTTAGCCAAATTCTTAGTCGATGCTTAGAGTGTGATGATATCCACCTTCAAAACATTGATAACGAACTGCAGCTAAGCCTAACGACTCGTCGTTTGTCTAACCACGGTTATCTTCTCTTCGCCATTCAAGACATCACAGAGATTGAAGAGGCGATGAATCGCCAGCGCGTAGCTGGTCGAGTGTTTGAAGCCAGTCAAGACGGCCTTATTGTGCTTAATCACAAAGGCGTCATCACCATGGTTAACCCAGCAGTCACCAAACTTGTGGGTTTAGAAATCGACCAGTTAGTTGGTCAGTCTTTCATTCAAACTATTCGTTGGCGAAAATTACAAGAAATGATGCCGAGTATCATTGAGTCCATTGAAAACTATGGCGTATGGCAAGGGGAAGTGATTGAGCAAAATCACTTAGGCTTACTTGTGCCAATGTTTGCTCGAGTAAATCGCATCGTGAAGTGCGAGGATAACGGTTTCTACGACTTGGTCATTATTCTTACCGATCTCTCCAATGCAAAAGAGATGGAGCGCCTCGAGTATCTCGCACATCATGACGCGCTTACAGGATTAGCAAATCGTTCTAAGTTCCATTTAGAGCTGGAAGATTTAGTCCAAAGATCAGGCTATCAGCGCGATGAATTTGCGGTACTTTATCTTGATCTAGATGGTTTTAAGGAAATCAACGACACATACGGCCATGACGCTGGGGATGAAGTTTTAAAACGTGTCGCAGATCGTTTGACATCGGCGACTAGGCACAGTGACTTAATCGCACGCCTATCTGGCGATGAGTTTGTTATGCTAGTCAACCCGGCCAATCAAAAAGTCGTAACGCGAATCGCCGAGCAATTGTTAGAGAGCATCTGCGCGCCTATTGAATACAAAGGTAATGAGTTAAAAGTCGGCGTGAGCATTGGGGTGAAATTGGTTGGCGTTAACGAACGAGACGCAACCCGTATTTTAAAGAGTGCGGATACCGCAATGTACCAAGCGAAGAAAGCCGGAAAAGGGCAAGCAATATTAATGGGATGCGAATTGCAAGAGACCGTTTAAATTGTCGCATTAAAGCTTTACACTAATCGGATTCGCGTCAGAAGGATTGATAAAATGAAAGTACTTGTTACGGGTGGTATGGGCTACATTGGCAGTCACACTTGTATTCAAATGATCGAAGCTGGTATGACACCAGTTATTCTCGATAACCTATACAACAGCAAATCCACAGTCTTAGAGCGCATTGAAAAAGTATGTGGCGTAAAGCCAACTTTTATCGAAGCGGATATTCGCGATAAGGCTGCGCTTGTTGAGGCACTAAAAGCACACAATATTGAAGCCGTTATTCACTTTGCTGGCCTAAAAGCAGTCGGAGAATCAGTAGAAAAACCGCTTGAGTATTACGATAACAACGTAAATGGCACACTTGTTCTTGTGGACGCAATGCGTGAAGCAGGCGTGAAATCACTGGTATTTAGCTCATCTGCGACAGTTTATGGTGATCCTGCATCAGTGCCTATTACTGAGGACTTCCCAACTAGTGCGACTAATCCATACGGTCGTAGCAAGTTAATGGTAGAAGAGTGCTTAACTGACTTCCAAAAAGCGAACCCAGACTGGAGCATCACACTTCTTCGTTACTTCAATCCTGTTGGTTCGCACCCAACTGGTGAGTTAGGTGAAGACCCGCAAGGTATTCCGAACAACCTAATGCCATTTATTTCTCAAGTAGCAGTTGGTCGTCGCGAGTTTCTATCTGTCTTCGGTAGTGATTACCCAACCAAAGATGGTACTGGTGTTCGTGATTACATTCACGTAATGGATCTATCAGATGGCCACGTTGCTGCGCTAGAAAAAGTCGGCAGTAAAGCTGGTTTGCACATCTACAACCTTGGTACCGGTAATGGTTACAGCGTTCTTGAAATGGTAAAAGCATTTGAAAGCGCGTGCGGTAAAAATGTGCCATACCAACTGGTTGAACGTCGACCTGGTGACATTGCAGAATGTTGGGCAGATCCTTCAAAAGCAATGAATGAACTAGGCTGGAAAGCATCACGTACTCTTGAAGATATGACAGGGGACACATGGCGCTGGCAATCAAATAACCCACAAGGTTACCCAGACGTATAGTTTTATTTAACACAATAGTAACAAAAGGCGCATTCCAGCGCCTTTTTTGATCTAAATCGGAAAAAATCGTAAATTACTGGTTAAAAGGTAGCAACCAAATAGATAAGTGCTAAACTACCCATGACTCTTAATTTAGGTCGTAAATTTTCTTGTATCTATTGGGGTAGTTCATGGAGCTTGGTCTGATCATCGCATTCATCGTTGCAGCAGCAGTGATGGTGAAGAAAGAGATGGCAAAACAGTAAGCTTTCATTTTTCATACTTTTCTTAACATTTTTGAAATGAAAGCCAATTAAAAAAGCCAGCATTACGCTGGCTTTTGTGTTTTCGGAGGCTTTAGAACTCGTATTTTGCTGTAATTGACCAGTTCCGTCCAGCTTGAGTCAGATCTTTGTTCTCTGTCTGAAGGTCACGCACATCATTCCAATTGTAGTACTCTTCATCTGTCACGTTGAACAGACCTGCTCGCAACGTAAGATCTTTAATAGGTTTGTAGTACGCGGTGATATCTACAACCGTAGCAGCAGAGATAGGCAACACTTTATCGTCATTTATGTCGCTTTTGTCTTTAGAAGCTGTGTAGTTAATGGTTAACGTGGTTCCCCAGTTTTGTTCTGAATCGTAATTAAAACCAGCGACAAGGTTCCAAGGGTTAACACTGTTTAGTGGATTATTGTTTCCATCTTCACCTTCCGTATACGCCGCTGCTACACGAGAGCTAAAGCCTTCGATTGGCATGAACTTGTTCCACGAAAGTTGGTTTGAAAACTCAATACCTTTAATTGTCGCTTTGCCTATATTCACGTACTGCTGAATTGCAGGGTCAGTCACTGGCGTCCAAGTGCCAGAGACGGTTTTACTTTCGATGAAGTTGTCGTAGTCGCTGTAGAAAACTGACACTTCACTGCTAGAAATGTCATTGTTATGTCGCCAACCAAACTCGTACGAAATACTGTCTTCTGCTTTTAAATCAGGATTTGGCTTAAAAATGTAGCCATGCATTGGGTTACCGAAAGAGTAGTACAACTCCTGGAAATCTGGAGCACGGAAACCTTGGCTGATTTGCGCGAATAAACGATGTTGCTCATTAAGCTTATAAACAGAACCTAAGCGGCCTGTAAATGCAGAATCAGAGAACTTTTTGTAGTCGCTAGCCGCGTTACCACTTGGGTTGCTGCTTGTGTCGCCTGGATCGGTTTCAAATGCATCCCACCGTACGCCCGGAGTAATCGTAAAGTTACCTACCGTAATCTCGTCTTGTAAAAAGAGCCCGTAACGACGCTCACTCGCAGAAGGAATATAGAAAATTTCTTTGTTCGCGCTTGCACTGTTGTACTCTTTGTTGACGTTCTTAATGTCTTTATCACTTAAGGATGCACCGTACACAAAGTAATGCTCTGTACTACCAAGCGAGAGATATTTGTCAAACTGTGAGTCAAACTGGTAGCCTTCATCCTCGTAGATGTAGTCTTTACGTTGGATATTCTGACCTTTAACACGATCAGTAATGCCGTTTTCTTCCTTGCTAAGCCAATCTAGTTGCCAGGTAAGGGAGTCCGCTAGGGCCGTTTGCATCTCCCAAATATGTTTTATACCAACTTGATATTGCTCTGTTACATCTTCACTTGTTGCATTCGTATAACCGTTGTAAGACTGCTTTCCGTTGCCTTTGTTGCGAATATAATTCCCATTGAATTCAACACGATGTGCATCATTGACTTGGTACTGAAGTTTAACTAGTAAGTTGTTCGCTTCAGTACTTGCATCTGCTAGATCTCCAAAGTTATCCAGTTCATTGCCGTCGCGACGCGTATAGGCAACTAAAGATTCCAAATCGCCCGTTTTGTTCGCTAGTGCAACAGATTCACTGAATGTATTGTCTTCAGAAGAGTAGTTGAACTTCGCATGGCCACCAAAGTTACGACCCTTAAGGAAATCAGCCGGATCTTTGGTTTCAAATGCAACAATGCCACCAATTGCGTCAGAACCATGCAGAGACGATGCTGCACCTTTTACAATTTCAACCGCTTTTATTAGGTCGGTATCCACGTTAACGCGAGCAGAGTTAATGAACGTATTCCCTGATTCGAACTGGTTACCTTGAGATACGCCGTCCACAAGAACCTTAATTCGGTTACCTTCGATACCTCGAATATTGATACTCTGGACACCTTGACGCGAGTTTGTCTTAACCGTGACTCCTGGCGTGTACTCAAAGATATCATCTAAGCCAGTGACCATGCTTTCTTCGATGTTCTTATCAGTAACGACGGCAACAGAAGCAGCAGTGTCTTCGATTTGGCTATTAGTACGAGTCGCAGTCACGACCACTTCATTGAAGGTTGAATGGTCTTCAGCGTAGGCACCTTGGGATAGTGCAATCAGAATAGAGGCTGATAAAATTGATTTATTATACATTGGTTTCAATACCTTAAATCCATAATAGGCAATAACAACGCGCAAATGTTAATGGATCTAAATAATAATTACTATCATTATCATTTTAACATTCAAATTTTGATGTCGTCTATTCTTGAATGCTTGGCATTTCTAGTCTTTATTTATCAGTGTGTTATATTGTTGAAAACGATTTCTGACAAATCTATCCAAATATCACAGCCGTGATTCACATCACACAAAGGGAGTTATCGTGCAGAGCCCTATCACTTTAGAAGCGCTCCATATCTTGGATGCGATAGATCGCAGAGGCAGCTTTGCGGCAGCGGCAAATGAGCTCGATAGAGCACCATCTTCGCTGAGTTACCAAATCCAAAAGCTCGAACAAGATCTCGACATCAATATTTTTGACCGTTCAGGACACAAAGCGCTCTTTACGGAGGCAGGTAAGCTCATTTTGGAAAGAGGGCGTGCAATTCTGCAAGCGAGTGAAAAGTTAGTGAATGATGCGACTTTGCTTGCTAACGGTTGGGAGTTGGATATTACTGTTGCGTTTGATGGCATCATTCCAATTTCAAACTTCTTCCCGATGGTGGATGCGCTGGCGGAAGTAAGCTCAACACGCATTAGGCTACAAGAAGAAATTCTTGCAGGAAGCTGGGAATCTCTGAATACAGGAAGAGCTGATCTGCTTGTGTGCCCTTCGTTGGATACGTTACCGCAAGAGGTGAAAGCAGAGAAAATTGGCAAGATGTCCATGATTTGGGTTGCGGCAACCGAGCATTACGTTCACAAACGCAGTGGCGAGTTTGATGATTCAGCAAGAGAGAAATACCGAATTATTGCCATTGCAGACACCGCACGCGAACAGCCAGCACTTTCGATAAACATCATTCAAAAGCAACCTAGACTCACTGTTACTAACTTTACAGCAAAAGTAGAAGCATTAACCGCAGGCTTAGGGATTGGTACCTTACCTAGACAAATCGCGCTACCGTTAATAGAAAAAGGCGTACTTAAGCAAATTGAAGGCACAGAAGAGCAGCCGATGGATATCATTCTCGCGTGGAGAAGAAACACCATGGGTGAAGCGAAATCTTGGTGCATTCAGTATCTGAAAAAGAATTGGAAACTAAAGTAACAGCGTCACTTTTTACTTCTTAGATTCAGATAAGTCTACTGAATCTAAGAAGTTGAGCGGTAAAAAGAGAGCACGCTCCTCACTCATTAATTTAAAGGTAGCACCATATCTGCCGTACCGTCTGCAAACTGGACATCAACTTCAAACCCCAAACGTTGAGCAAGCATCAGCATCCCTCGATTGGTAGGCATCGTCATACCTGACATTTGTTTCGTGCCTTTAATTTTGCAATAGCTAATGATCTTCTCCATCAAGATTTTTCCTAATCCTTTTCCTTTCAAATCTGAGCGAACCAAAATCGCAAATTCAGCATCACTATTGTCTGGCGTGATCAGCGCACGCGCGACACCAATGATCGACGGTCCACTTTTATCGAATGCTACTGCGACAAAGGCCATCTCTCGGTCGTAGTCAATTTGAGTAAAATTAGCCAAAGCTTCGTGATTGAACTCACCAACCTCTGAGAAGAACCGTTTATAGAGATCTTCTTTGGATACACTATTTATGAACTGAGCGTGGAGTGGCTCATCTTCAGGAAGAATTGGACGAAGAAGGATTGGTTGACCATCACGCAGTGTCACAGTTTCAACAAATTCAGCAGGGAAAGGGCGAATAGCCAGTCGTTTTTGAGCGTCACCTTCATATTTGCAAAGCGTCACATCAGCATCAAGTATGGTTAAGTCATCTCCAGACACCAATACTGGATGGATATCCAGTCTTTGTATTTCAGGTAACTCAACCGCCATTTGCGAAATACGAACTAAGAATTTTGACAGCTCAGTGATATCGAGCGCATCTTTGTGTTTCTGAAGACGGATCTTCCCGGACTTTAATGCAACCACGACTAAATAGCGTGCAAGCGTCATATTCAAAGGAGGCAGGGCGGCCACCGCATCTTGAGCGATGTTCCATTCAGATCCACCTTGACCAAGTAAAATGACAGGCCCAAATACCTTGTCAACCGCGATACTGATTCGCAACTCTTCCGCGCTGCCAAGCTTCGCCATGCCTTGAACTAGCAGGCCGTGTACGTTTGCAGATGGGTAACTGAATTTGACGGTATCTAAAATCGATTGTGCAGCGTTAGAAACTTCTCGACTATTTCTCAAATTAAGCGCCACGCCGTGTACGTCTGATTTGTGAGGAATATCAGGAGAGCGAAGCTTCACGGCGACCGGGTATCCAATATTTTCTGCCATGTGAACAGCTTCGATTTCATCCGATGCTATCCAAGTAGGCAAAACATTAAAGCCAAAAAGCTTAAATAGTGGGCTAGTTTGGTGTGTATCCAGTGTAACTGTGTTTTTATCCAGTAGTCGTTCATCTACCCATTCTTTTGCAGAATTTACGCTACCTGAGTGCAGCGGCTCTGCTGTTGTTGGCGTTTCCATCAACTGTTTCTGGTTTCGCCTGTATTCAACGAGGTGCATGTAAGCAACGACCGCGCTTTCCGGCGTACGATAGGTAGGTATCCCCGCTTGAGTGAATGCCAGTCGAGCATCTCGAGATGTTTGTTCACCAGACCAGTTAGTTAGGACATTAAAATGTTTATGTCGAGGGTGATTCTTGATGGCTTCAATAACCGCCAAAGCCGTTTCATAAGAATCAGACACGGCAGAAGGACTGTGCATAATCAAAATCGCATCAGCACAATCATTATTCATTACCGCATTGATCGCATCTACGTAGCGTTTTTTCGTTGCATCTCCGGAAAGGTCTATCGGATTAACACCCCGCCAGTTAGACGGTAAAATGGCTCTGAGCTGATCGGTTGTTACTTCGTCCAGAGTCGCTAAATTGCCACCTCGTTCAACTAGTGTATCGACCGCCATGACGGCAGGGCCTCCACCGTTAGTGATGATGGCTAAGCGTTCTCCACGCAACGGAACTGAGTGCGTCAGCGTCTCTACCGCAGCAAATAACTCATGCGTATTGCTAACACGCAGCATACCCGTTCTTCGTATCGCAGAGTCATAAATCACATCGAGCGTATCGCCATCTTGCTGCTCGAACTTATTCATTTCTTTTGAACGACCAGCTTTCAACACCAATATACGACGATTGCGAGAAGCGGCACGGGCTGCGGACATAAATCGTCGTGCATCTTGAATGGAGTCGACATACAACAATATTGCTTCGGTATTGCCATCCATACTCAAATAATCGAGCAAATCTGCAAAATCAATATCTTGCCCACGACCAATCGAGATAAATGAAGAAAACCCGATATTTTTGTCGTTGGCCCAATCTAAAACCGTGGTACAAACGGCAGCCGATTGAGAGATAAAAGCAATCTTTCCCGGCTTTGCTGCGACAGGCGAAAACGTACAATTGAAATTATGCCAAGGTAAGATAATTCCAAGACTGTTTGGTCCAAGAACCCGAATATTGAGAGATGACAAATCTAGCGTTTGTGCATCATCAGAAATTACTATCGCGAATGGAGTACCACGCTCATCCAGCTCTTTGAGAAGTTGTTCATTTCGCGAAGCATTAGTACAGAGAATAGCGATATCCGGCGTATAGGGCAGGGAAGCAACATCGCGATAGGCAATGACACCCGATACCGCTTTATACCTTGGGGTAACTGGCATGATTGCACCGTCAAACCCACTTTGCAGAAGATTCCGCATAACGACTTGGCCTGCACGGAGTTCTTTTTGAGAGGCGCCAATTACCGCTACAGAACTAGGTTTAAAGAGCTTATGTAGTTTATTCATGTGAACTCCTGCGGCTTGTCGCGACTTACTTGCAATCTGCTACGTTGATATCAACAATCATAAACGAATAAATAGGCCAGAAAACATAAACGAACCGGACATTGAAGCAAATCTATACAGTGCTTGTAGAGTTTGTGTCACTCATCACATCAAATTCGCAGATTATTGTATTTGATGCTTGATAAACGGGCCTGCTATCGGCATGATTTATCGTAATATTTATCCAGAGCGTTTGTTACTTCATGAAAAAAATCGCAATCATTGGCTTATCAGTCCTTCTTTCAGCTTGTGTTTCGGAAACTTACATCACAGATGTCACCTCCGAAAGCTACCGAGAAGACTACAAATCAGACGCAGTCTCTAAGCCTGTAATGGCGTCTGAAAGTGCAGTTGTAGAACAAGACGTTAAGCCTGAAGTCGTGAAAATGACGGCAAAGCCTGAAGAGAAAAAAGTGGTGAAACTCACACCAAAAGAGCAGGTAAAACCCGTTAAAATCGTCCCTCCGAGCAAGAAGCGAGCAGGTATTCAACGATTCGGTTACACCATCCAGGTAGTCGCCGTAGGTAGCCAAGCTAAAGTTGATCAATTTGCAAACAAACTGCCTCAAAACGGTCAGCCGATTTGGGAGAATTACAAAGTTGTCAACGGCACAAAGTGGTTCTCGGTTCTTTACGGTGACTACGCAACAAGCGCCGAAGCTCAACAAGCGATTTCAACGCTTCCAACTCAATTCCAACAGTTGAAGCCTTTTGTTAAAAGCATTGACGCAATTAAGAACTCATCATTTCCAACGCTTAACAAACTCAACTAATCAAACCAAAATAAGGGAGCAATACGCTCCCTTATTTCTTTGGTCAAATCCTATTCGAACAGAATTCCTCACACTAAAATAACTGTACGTTACACCTCAAAGGTTTATCATATTAACTAGTATCTTTTGTAGGTCACGGAAAGATTGATTCATGATTAAAAATATTCTTCTATTATGCGGCGGCGGCTCTTCTGAACACGAAATTTCACTGTTGTCGGCTAACTTTGTTGAACAACAACTAAACCTAATTCAGAACGTCAAAGTCACTCGCGTAGAAATAAAAAATGAAGGTTGGGTTACAGATCAAGGCGAATTGGTTTACCTTGATTTAAACACCAAACAATTGTGCTCGAATGAATCCAACCAAACGATCGACATTATTGTGCCTTGTATTCACGGCTTTCCCGGCGAGACTGGTGACATTCAATCACTATTCGAAATTGCCGGTATCCCATACTTAGGATGTGGACCAGAAGCAAGCAGCAACAGTTTCAATAAAATCACATCAAAACTTTGGTACGACGCTTTAGACATTCCAAATACACCTTACTTATTCCTAACTCGCAATGATGAACACGCTCATAAACAAGCTGAACAAGCCTTTGAAAAGTGGGGGAAACTGTTTATTAAAGCTGCACGCCAAGGCTCGTCTGTTGGGTGTTACAGTGTAACCGAAAAGCAAGCTATCGCTAAAGCAGTAAACGATGCGTTTGGTTATTCAGATCAAGTACTTGTAGAGAAAGCGGTAAAACCTCGTGAGTTAGAAGTCGCAGCTTATGAAATGAACGGTGAACTGCACATCACTAAGCCAGGTGAGGTGATCGCACCCGATGGTGCATTTTACTCATACGATGAAAAATACAGCAGCTCAAGCCATTCATTAACAGAAGTAGAAGCGAAGAACCTGACTCAAGAACAGATCGATAAGATTCGTCATGCGTCAGAAACCGTATTCAAACAAATGAACCTTCGTCATTTGTCTCGCATCGACTTTTTCCTTACGGAAGATAACGAAATTTACTTGAATGAAGTGAATACATTCCCAGGAATGACGCCAATTTCAATGTTCCCTAAAATGCTTCAAAACAATGGTCACAAGTTCCATGAGTTTCTTGAAGATTGTATTAATAGTGCAAAGTGATTAACGTTCACGCGATACGTTTTGTGTTAGAAATAGTTGAATAGAGCACGGTTTGTTCAAGCGATATTTGAATAATGCTCAGTAGCAATTATGATTGTATTAACGCATTAAACAGATGATTCAGTGGTATGGCAATTTCAAATTATAGAGGTTTTAACCTGCAGTCAGGCGGAGCCGATGGCAGTATTTGGAAGGTTAAAATCAAAAACCACGTTTTACAAGGCAGTTTGACGGCGGTGAAAAAGAGCATTGATTGGTGGTGTGACACAGCATCGATCATTGACCCGAAAGAATTCGCGTCTCTTGGACAAAGAGCACACCCAATCGGTGGTGTTCAATCAGAAGTTTTTAACGGCTATACCATTAAAAACGACACTGGTGAACCAAACGGTTGGTACTGTATGTTTAATGGTAAACTCATTAAAGGCGGCAAAGCTGCTATTCAACGACACATCGAAGCTTATTTAGTTGCAAAGCAGAAAGCGATGCAAGCACAGGCACAACAGCAAAAGAAATAACAGAATGACCCTGGTATATTCAACAGAAACCGGACGCATTAAACCGGAAGAAGAAAAAGTAGCTCGTCCTAAAGGCGACGGTATTGTTCGTATTCAGCGCCAAACCAAAGGCCGTAAAGGCAAAGGCGTTTGTATCGTTTCAGGATTAGACCTAGACGATGCGCCTTTGAAACTGCTCGCAGCAGAGCTTAAAAAAGTATGCGGTTGTGGCGGTTCAGTCAAAGATGGCACCATCGAAATTCAAGGTGACGCAAGAGATAAGATCAAGACACACCTTGAAAAGAAAGGCATGACAGTAAAACTAGCCGGTGGCTAAATTCCTGACGTTCAAATCTCAGATAAACTAAAAATGGCGTCTATATGATTAGACGCCATTTTTATTTGCAATAAACAACTTGCTAATTGAAGAACAAGCAATCGCAGATTGATAGATCGATATTAGCTATTTTATGGTAAATCAGAATACTGTTAAATATGCATACTCTTATGAACCTAACAAAAACCTAGAAACACCAATACATGAAGTTAGCGTAGACCTATAACTCACAATAGGCAAATGATTGGAAAGCAGGGTAAGTGATTGAAACAGACCTGCTTATGAACTTAACTAAAAACCCACCATATTTAACATAACACATATAATGCGCACTTAGCTATAGCTACTTTAAGGTCGCCAAGCCACAACGCAAACATGCCACAAACCATTGAAATACTTGATAATCCTAGCCCGTTAAACTTTTTTGCAATCTTCGCCCAAGCTTGTTGAGCTTCGTACGTTTTGGCTTTATCAGCGGCTAAATACACCAAAACGGATTCTGTATCTGCTCCAATTTCTTTAGCAAGAAAAAGCGCTTCATTTTCAGTTAGATAGCGTTCGCCTTTTCTTATACCTGATAGCTTTTGCACGCTTATCCCTAAATCATGAGCGATTTGCTTGTCCTGCACATAATTCTTCGCTGATTTATATGCGTCTAGCAATTGGTTTATGTACATTTTCCAATCCTCACTATTGGGTTTATGACTTCATTCTAGCTTATCTGTCCGCAAAAACGTGTATTTACAATTCGCAGATATGTGTATTTACTATACACAAATTCGTGTATTAGACCGCCTTAGTTTTGGGCGTTTGCCCTTGACGCTTACGTCTTGGCTTTGGCGGTCGCTCTCACACTCAACTAGTCAAGGTGGTTGTAATGGTTGTTTTAGAAACTGAAGTTAAAAACGTCAATGTTAAAACGTTAACGCTCCGTCACTTCGCGGTGTCTCACGTTCCCGCTTTCAAGCTTTGTTACATCACTACAACTGACATCTTTGAAGAAGTCGTCGTTCCCTTCAATCATTTTGGCTACTGCATTAGCACATTCGAAAACAACAAAGAGTCTTTTGGTTATGTTTCGGTTGGTGATTATGAGTTTCGTTTTGAATCTGACGAATATGACGTTCTATGTCGCTTCCTAGGTATGACACCTTCGAGTACTACTGCATTGGAGGCTAAGTGATGACTGAATCAACTAACGAAAAGCTTTGTCCCGTCTGCATGGTGAATTTTACATCTGAAGATGCTTGTTCTGATTGCTCTGAGAACTTCGGCAATTGCTTTATTGGTTCTAAAACACGCTCTATCTATGACTGGATTGATGATGCTGTTGGTTGTCTTGGGGTCGTGTTTATTTGTGTGGTCGTTTATTTCTTTTTGTCTGAGATTTGGGAGTCATTCGAAATTTCACCTGAAGAATATCAGGGTTATTCAGTTTACTTGGAGCATGAATTTTGCGGTCAGATGGCTTTTGATTACGCGTCTGATGGTCGTGTGACTGTGTTTGAGTTGTTTGAGGTTCGTGATTGCACTAAGCAAGACGAAAAACGCGATTTCTACTCTAAATTGGAGGCTAATAAATGACTTTCGGTCTTCATAATTCAGAGAAGCGTCCAGTTTACTTCGAGCATCACTCAGACGGCTTTTGGTGTTCTATTGATGGTAAACCCGAGTACTTCAAAACCAAACAAGAAATGTACATGTTTGCGTGTGGTGAGTGTCGAGAATTGATTCAAATCACGGATGAAAATGAGCGCGAACTTCGTGAGTCTGGCGCTTTTGATGCGGATTACTGCGATGAATAAAACCATTATCGACTTCGTTAGTTTTTCAGGCTCTCCTGAGTTACTTGAGCGTTGCAAAGAAATGGCTAAGCAGCGTTTCGCTATCTCTCAGATTAACGAGTTCCAATCACAAAACGTTGTGGCTATTGCTCATCGTGAGCGAACTCAGAGTGAATGGTTTTTACAGAATCTTGCTGTTGAGTTGGGTTGTGATGAGTCCAGTGATTTTGCTAATCGTGACTTGTTCTTTTCGTCTGCTGCTGAGGCTTTGTATAACGCTGACTTGATTATTGATGCTTCTAAATCATTCAAGGAATGCTATGACTCTCTGATTGCTAATATCGGTATCGATATGTTGGACGTGCTTTGTCATGGCGAGGTGGAATCGTTTCTTGAGGTACTTCAAAACGAAATCAGCTATGAGGGTAATCATTGGGAAATCCAACGTAAAGGCGGCGGATTTTCTGGTTATTGTCATTCAGCTAAGTTGCTTTGCAATGGTACTCAAGCTGGTTTAGTTGCTTGGGGTGCGGCTAACTTTGGCTTTTATGTATCGTTTTCTGGTAAGGGTTGCGAGGCTGTTGATATGGCTAAGCTTCAATACTCTCTTAAACAGATGCCTCACACTAAATTAACTCGTGTGGATATTGCTCTTGATGATATGCAAGGCAATGTGACGATTGATGAGATTAAAGAGCGTTACTGTAACGGTGAATTCATTACACGTGGCACACCTCCATCTTGGGGTGAGTTTTGGGGTGGTCGCGGTATGAGTACTGAAGACCGTAGAAAATGCGGTTTGGTTCCTGATGCTGGTCATACGTTCTATGTAGGTGCTCGTGAGAACGGGAAGATATTCCGCGCTTACCACAAGGGTGCGCAACTTAAGTGTAAGGACTTCCCAAACTGGAATCGTTTCGAGGTTCAGATTGGTAACCGTTACCGTGTTATTCCTTTGGATGTTTTGACTAACAGTGACCAGTATTTTTCGGGTGCATACCCTGCTCTATCTACTTTAATTCCTAGCGTTGTTCCTGTGGCTATTCCGACAGTGAAAGTTCAGTTCCAAACAACGTTAGAAAACGCAATCAAACATGCGAAAACTCAGTACGGTAAGTTGATTAACTTAATGTCTCAGCTTTATGCCGATGAAAAAAATTCGCATGAAAAAATTATCAAGCGTCTTACTGACGGCTTGGATATTACGGATATCCCCGACCGGATTAACTTTCCAGTCGGTCGGGCTTTAAACGCAATCAATCTGGAGTAAATGAAATGAGTAACACGATTACTGTTGTTGTAGCTGGCTGTGAGCATTCTGTTGGGTTGTCCAAAAAGGACGATACGCCATATAACTTTGCTCAACTTAATATCCTGACACCAAATCAGGGTTGGAAGTCAGCAAAGGGTCAATGTAAAGCCTACGGTTTGGCTCAACGTCAAATGCCTATGTCGGCTAACCCTGCTTTGTTATCTGAGTTCGACAAAATTCAAAATCAGTTCCCTGTTAAATGTGTTCTGACTCTCGAACCTGACCCTGAGAACCCTCAGCGCAACCTAGTTACTGATTTCAAAATTGCGGAGTTAGAAGACGAATTATGACTCTCTCAGTCTGTGCGGAAATCCTCACTGATGGAACGATTAAAGCTTTCCCCTACGAGCCTTTAGCTAATTGTACGTTCGTAGTGGTGAGCAATGATGACTATCGGTTAATGGATGGTCGTGCACGCTTAGAGTTTGATATTGACGCGACATTTTATTCTGAAATTACGGGTTATTTGTTGCTGTCTTTTTTGTCTGGCCATGTTCTTGGCCGAATCGTTAAAGGGCTTGGTAAAGCCTAATTTTGATAATCCTTTTGGAGATATTTCTATGGTAAATCTTGTTAAGAAATTTGGCGTAAAAACGGCTGTTGTAACTGGTGCTCTCGTTACTTCTGCTTCCTCTTTTGCTGCTGACCATTCTGCAGCAATTAACGCAGCGGTTACTGAAGGTCAAGCTAACTACACACTGGTTGTCGTTGGTCTAATTGGTCTTGCGGCTATCGGCTTCGGTCTTCATATGATGATTAGCTCAATGCGTTCTTAATCATTATGCAGGAGACCTTAACCGCCACGCTCACCTTTATATTCGCTCTCTCGATGTTTGGTGCATTCGTTGGGGGGTTTAAGTCCGGTGTTAACGCCTCCTAGTGGGGCGTTATTTTTTATAAGGGATACAAATGAGTATTAAACAAAGCATTGCGTCACTGGTTATTTTGCTGAGTGTTTCTTTTAGTGCTTATTCTGCAATTCTTATTACTAGTGGCCCTGATACGGGTTCTTATTATGGTAGTCCTTCTGAGTACATCGCTACCAAGGTTGGGGGGTGTCACAAGGGTGTTCCTAGTCAGTCTTGGCTTTATGGTTTGGTTAAAAATGGTACTGATAGGGGGCATTATGTCGAACTGAAATATGACACATATTCTGACGCTTCTTGTACTGAGCTTTATAACACTAATGGTAGTCGAAATTACACATATGAAAAGAATGTCGAGCCTCCTGCTCCTTTTTGCTCACAAGAATCAACTCAGCAACAAATGAGGGATTATGAGACTCAGTGTTTTGCTGATGGTGGCTCTCCAACAATTATTTGTAATGACCAAGTTGACCCGCCTGACTTTCGAATGTCTTGCGATATTGCTCCACCTCCACCTGAGGGTTGTGAGCCGGGTTCCCCTTCATTTCCTGCATGCTTGGACGATGAAAACAAATGTGATGAAAATCATCCAGATTGGAATCCAGAATACGGAATGTGTTGTACGCCAGAGAATAATTGGTGTGACGTTCCTCCACCTGAGTCTTGTACCATCTTTTCCCCTAATTGGCCGGAGTGTTCGGGGGATACTGATATCGACCCTCCATCGGGCGGTGATTTAGGTGACCCTGATAAACCAAGTGGTGGTGGTGCTGGTAATCCTGACCCTGATAAACCTGAGCCGGATGTTGATAATACTAGTGACACTCTAGCCGCTATTAAGGCGATGAATAAGGATGTGAACTCCCAACTAACTGGCATCAATAACGACATGAATAAAAACCAAGCTGAAACCAAATCGGCTCTTGATGCTCTTAAGGCTTCTGTTGATTTGAATACCGATACGGTTGTTGATAATGCCAATCACGTTGCGAATGCAATACAAGGACAATCGGACATGTTGTCTGATATTGGTAATAAAACGAATGGTCTGCTTACTTCTGCGAACAATCTTTTAAACAATGGTTTTGGTCAACTATCTAACGAGCTTGGCGATTTGCAGTCGACCAATCAAAAAGGCTTTGGTGATGTTGTCGATGCACTTAATGAACTTGGTAATACCGATGTAACTCAAGGTCAAGGTGAGGCTCCAGTTCTTCTCTATGATGGTACTCAGTACGCTAATTTGCTTTCTGAGGTTGAAACATTAAAGGGTGAGTACAAACAAATTCTTAATGACTTCAAGTCTTACTTTAACTTTAACGATGGCGTGAATAGTGGTGATTTTAATCCTCACAATCTGGGGCTTAACTGGCATGGCAACGCTATCAATCAAAAAAACCAAGTCATGCTAGCGTTACAGGATAACGCCGGAATCATATCCGCCGTGGTCTTGTTTATCTTTGGCATGTTGGGCATACGCGCACTTGTGGGGGCTTTGTAATGACAGACTTCTTTCAGTTAATGGCTAACTTTGGTGACACCATTTACAACTACCTGACCAATATGGGTAACTTTTTTGACCAGATAATGGTGTGGTTCCAAACATGGTGGATAAAGATGAAATTAATGGTCGCTATTGAGTTCCTTAAGGTCTCTTATCTTGTTGCCACTTCACTACTCGATGAAATCGGCTTTAGCGCACTCTTTAGTCAACTCTTTAATTTGCTTCCTTCTGAACTTAGATATTGGGGCGTGTTATTCAAGGTTCCGGAGGGTATGGCCATTTATGTTAACTGTGCTACTACCGCACTTGTTATGCGTATGTCGAGGTAATTCATGGCTATTAGTATTCGTACTGGCGGTAATGGTTCTTACAAATCAGCGTATACGGCTTGGTTTGTGATTCTTCCTGCTCTTAAAGCTGGTCGCGTTGTGGTGACTAACTTTGAGGGTATGCAGCCATTAGAAGAAATTGAGGAGCGATTGAACATCAAGTTTCCATCGTCTGCTAAGTTGATTCGTATCTTCTCTCGTTCTGAGATTGGCATTGAACTCTGGCAGCATTTCTTTTGTTGGTGTCCTCTCAATGCGCTTATTGTTATTGATGAGTGTCAGGATATTTTCTCCAAGAATATTGGTTTTGATGGTCGCAAAATCAAATATCGCCCTCTTGAGGAGTTTCTTCCTCATCTACCCAAGGGTTATAAAGAGTTCTTTGATTCTCGCCATGTTCCGGTTGATTTAAGTACCCTCCAATCTTGCGAGATTGACGATTTGGGTGTTGCTGAGTATGACGCCAACGGTCGCATAATCTACCCGTTAACTTATAACGAGGGCTTTATGCGCCATAGAAAATACAATTGGGATATCGAATTGCTCTCGCCTGACTGGCAGCAAATAGATAGTTCAATTAAGGCGTGTGCGGAGCAAGCATTCTTCCACAAAAATAGGGATGGTTTCTTTTTTGCTAAGCGCAAACCTTGGATATACAAACACCCTACCACCGTGTCTAAGCCTGTTATTCCACATAAGAAAGATGCCAACCTGTTTCCTCAGAAGATTCCTATTGAGGCTCATCTTCTTTACAAATCGACGGGTACGGGTGCCGCTACCAAATCAGGGGGCTTGAATACACTGTTTCGCTCCCCGAAATTCTTTCTCGCTCTTTTCTTAATGATTGCTTGTCCGGTGTACTTTATTTATGGCGTTATGGATTTATTTACTCAAGATGAAAGTCAGGTTTCAACAAATGAACCTGCGACGGGTGTTAATAGCCAAGCTGTGGAATCTGTTCCGGTTGGACGGTCTGCGCAGCCTGCTCAAGGTGGTTCTGTTTTACCTAGCGGTGGGGATTCTAATCCGAATTCTCAGCAAGTTAGCTCTCCTTTTGTTCCTGTAACTCAAGTTCTTTACTTTGAGGGTTTACAAAACGCTTACTTATCGGGATTTCATAAGCGCACCAACATCAAGGAAAAGAATGGTCTTAACCTGAGAACGGCGCACTTTGATGTGATCATTAACGCTTACACCGATGATGGTTTGTATTCTCTAAACAAGCGCTATCTTGATGCGGTTGATGTTCAATTTGAGTTACTCGATGAATGTTTGATGGTTCTAAAACAAGGTCAGCTTAAGAGCCTTATTACGTGCGAGCCATCCAATCCGGTTGAACGTATGGAACGTGAGGCGGTTGAGACGGATGTCGCCAGTATTGGCTCTCTACGAGGTCAAGCGATGAGTGAAAACTCTTTTTTGATGTGAGGTTTTGATGTGGCTTGTTGATGCTGTGCGTGAAATTTATGTTTTGGTTTTATCTTGCTGTGGTGTGATTATGTTTGCGCTTTTATTTGGTGGTTCTAATGAATGATGAATATGTAACGGTAAATGATTTTGTCGCTGCTCTTGAGCTTATGAATGATGTCTATCTTTTTGATATGTTGTTGGGTGGATTGATTGGTGGCGTTATGGGAAGTTTTTTTACCATTCTATTACTTTCGAGTTGGCCCCGCAGGGATAAGGAGTTGCGGAGCGACGACGGGGCCCCAAGCCGCCCACTTAACTAAAGATAGCCTCCCCATCTAATCGGCGCGGTTAGCAACCCAAAACTACTTGGGTTCTGCCGCCCTCCTTTCCTGCTAAGCCTCCCTTCCAGAGCCTCACAACGATAGTGGGGCTTTTTGCTACTGCAACGCTCTTATCTATCAGCATCAAATCAATCGAGTGTCGAGATTGATTTATACCCTTAAAGCCGCATTGACGAATGACGACGACGAGACTGAGGAGGAGGAATGAGGAGGTGCGGCGTCCGCCCCGTATAGTAATACGGGGTGAAAGTCTTCACTCCAAACTTAATATTTGAAAACCCTTTCTCGGTGTGATCAAATGGTTCACATAAGGTTATGAGGGATGCGTACTATGGATTTTATCGGACTTGAATGGTGGCAATTTCTTTTGTTGTTGCTTGGTAGTTTTGTTTGGTATCTCTTATGGGATTTGTTTTTTGAGTATCTTCGCAAGGGGCGTCTATGAGTAGGAATACAAGATATGAGCAGCGAATGAGAGAAAAGGGGCTTAAGAAAGTGACTCTTTGGGTTCCGTCTGATAGAGAATCTGATATTAAACAGGCTGCTTCTGTTATGTGCGATTGTGAAAATCTAACGGTTGGTGTACTCAAGGATGTGAATACTGGTCGTATGGTATCGATGCACTAAATAGCCTATGTCACTGGTGACACAATTAGACCCCTTTCGGGGTCTTTTTTATTTTTTCATTTTGGCAAAAGCCCCCTTTCGGGGGCTACTTTTACTCAGATTCTTCCTTGTGCCTTTTAATCATTTCCTCGAACACTGCTTTAAGTGACTCAGGAACGCGCATTACTACAGTTGGTTCCTTTTTCTTTCTTCCTGCCCCCTTTCTTTTTCCGCCTCTTATTCCTTTTTCCTTGTTGGTTTTCTTTTCTCGTGTCACTGCTAACTCCTCTAAAACACCTAACGGCGTCCCCCATCCATTGATGAACTCAAGGTCTGGATTGAGCTCCAGGTGCTTGTTAGCTATCTCTATTGCTCGTTTTGGGTTTTCCCAGTATGTACTAAGCACATCTAACTCATTTTGGAATGCGTTAAGTGATGTCTTCATGTCATCAGATAGTTTAGGTTTGCAGTTTACACTCATCTTGAAATCCGTTACACAAATCATCTCAATATGAATAATGTAACACAATTCAATTGAATTGAAATATGTTACAGAAATCAAAATTTGAAAATTGTTACGTAAATCATATTATTTCTTTATTCGGGAAATAGCTCTCGCATATCGAAGTACTTTGGTTACGTTCATCATGTCCGGTTCTGCGCCTATTTCTAGTAGTGCTATTCCGGTTAATATTTCTTGTGGTGTTACGAGTTGCCCCGTCGGTAGCTCTAGTGTGTTTTTGTGCATTTTGAAGTTTTCCCAAGCTTCCGAGGTGGCTAGTTCCCTCCCCTTGGTCATTCTCATCAGACGTTTGCATTCGGGCGGTATGGGCTTCCCATCGTCCCAACCTTTGACCGCCCTCACACTTTTAAAACATAGTTTTGCTGTCTCTTCTACACTTAAACCGCATTCAAATTCACGAAAAACGTAATTCTTGCTCATTTTTCGAAAGTTCGTCATATATACCCTGATAATCAAAAGGGTGTATATGTAATCTGTATGAAACATTATTCAACATAACGTCGCATAATGCGCACTAAGGCTGTAAGGTTATTAAAAGCTTCTGAGTTAATCCTTTTAAGTTCCTCATTAGATAACATCTCAAAATCAAGTTAATAAATTAAATTTTGGGCGGTCTTGCCAGATTCGCTATTTCAGTGAGATGATTGAAAACGACGAGATTCTTATCTCGTAAATAAAAAAGCCCCGAGCTGCAACTCAGGGCTTTCATTCTTCACAATAAGGAGACCTTATGGATCCGGATACGCTCCAAGGTGTTGCAGCTATTATTGGTTCACTAGCAACACTAATCCTTGCGCTTAAGAGCAAGCGCTAAACCTCCAATCCTCTGAGGTGATCACACTCACTTCAGAGGTTTTGGACCAAAAAAGTCCAAATTCAAATCAAGTGTAAGTAAGCTTACATATCAAGTCAACAACACTTACCATTGAAGCCCTGTGTGAACGTTCCAAAGATTTACTGCATACATGTTCCGCTCAGTGTCTTCCCAAGTAACCTGATAAACGCGTCACCCAAAACCTCAAATTGAATACATCAATTTTATTGAACTTTGTTGAGCAAGGTGTGGGATTAGGCGTAATACCCAACTACTTATTAAAAGACAGTAGTCATCAAGAACTTTTAAAAGTTACCCATATATTCAGCACAGAAAAGTCAATGTATGTCGCCTACCCCTATCAAAATCCATTACCGAGAAAGCTGGTCGAAATTTCATCTTTCATAAGGTTAGAGCTCACAGCGATCTTAGGGGAAAAGTAACTATAATTACGGAGTCACATCCAGTTGGACTTACTCATTTGAGGTCTGCCGAAAAATGACAAATAACATTCAAAAACAAAGTTAATTTGTAACAAATTATGTTAACGATATTGTCAATTCAATTATCTCAATAGAGGAATGATGCTTTGCGTCACAGAGATCGTGGTAAAACATATCCTCGGAAATGCTTCTAATGAATGCATATCACGTTAAATAGTACATCAATTGACTTTGACTAAAACATAAATCTAGTACAGCTCAATAATCAATTGATTTCATAATCTGCGAGCGGTATGGTGTTTGTGACCCCCATAAAAAACAAGGATATTGGCTATGGATAAATTACTGGCGTCCGCTTTAGAAATTAAACAGCGCACCATGGTTACTGGCCTTTTTGCAAAGAACGGGTTCAAAATCGCCATGACAGATTTTGACGATGTTACTTTTGAGCGAGAAGGCGTCCAAGTTAACGTACATTTTGACATGGCTTCAAATGCTGAATCCGTTTCTGTTTTGTCCAAAAAGCCATTCTCGTTAACTCGATAAACGATATAAGCCGAACTAACCTTTGGTTCGGCTTTTACTCATCATTGTTTAATCATCTAAGTACACGACTAGCAAATCAGCTTCTATGGCGTTCGCAAGCTTGGGGACAGAAGAAAAGAAACGACTCAACAAGCTATGATGATGGCCACATACAACGAGATCTATCCCTACTTCCTTCGCAATTCCGGAGAGCTTGATGTGAAGATCACCAATCACAACCTTACTGTCATGGACTTCATAATCACACTCGTCAGCAAGCTTTTGTAATGCATTCTGCAACTTTCGTTCTTCTTTCAACTCTAGAATAATCTTATCGACATCTACATAGACTAAGGATAGCTTACTTTTTTCATCTTTCGCTAAAGAAACTGCTTTATCGATGACTTTTTTGCTGGAATCAGTAAGGTCTACCGCAACCAAAATATGTCCATAACTCATTACGCTCTCCTATTTTGAATGGTACTACTTTTAGTCTAGCTTATCGAACACACTAAACATCGGCTTACCCGCCGATATCTAAATGAAAACATCCAAATCCCCATCTCTAAGAGCTCAGCTGTTCGAACATATACCCCTAAGCCTCTCACTAAACATTACGCCGTAACTTAAGTTGACTTGTAAGCGATGCTGTAAAACTAAGTCCGTAGTGGCTCCTGCCTCTAAGCGCTCTGAAAATCTAGATTAAAGATCATCAAAAACTCTGCCGCAATTTTAATGATGTAGTCCCTGAAGAAGCAGTTCTGACACACCGTCTGCAAGTACTTACTGTCTTTATATGGAAGTATATATAAGCACCTAATTCTGATTTGATTTTGTGACACTGTGTCTTAATGAAAAATTCAACACATTATACTGGCTAATTATTCCTCTTAATGGTCACTGTGTAATTTAATTACATGCAAATTACTCATCAATCTTAAGAAAGCAAATAGTTCTACGATAACTCTCTGATTAATATCAGATTTAACCAAGATTGACCTGAACAACCATAAAATCACCACTGAAGCATGTTTATGGATAAAGATGAATTGGTAAAATTTTACCTATTGCTTTCGTTTAAATGGTTGGCCTCTTTTACTGCTGTAGTTAAGAAGGTTGTGTTACGCGGTAACTGAATGACTTAAATTGTTTGATGGGAAATGGATTAAGAAAGGGGTAAAAAAGCAGGGTCTGTGCCCTGCTTCTTCTATTAACTGCCTTGTTGTTTGGCTGCGTATTCTGCGCGAATCTGGTCTGCCACGATTTTGATCGCTTCGGCTGTACTTGTGCCCTTTGCCATCAATTCTTGAATTCGTTCTACAGCTTCTTGCTGCTCTTTGTGCGATATAGGTGGTAAATCGTCAAACATAAAAAAGGCTCCTCAATGTGAGGAGCCGACTATAACGATTCAGTTAATAGGTCGCAAGAAAATTAATGGATGCGCCCATTGCATTTTCGTTTGTGTATCTCGCAGAAATATCTAATTCAATCAGGTTCAATGGCGATAAGCCTATACCAGCCGTAATCGTCCCTTCATCATTACTTCTCGCAAGGTTTTTCATATAGCCACCTCGTAGTGCCATTTGGCGCAAAATGTCTATTTCGAAGCCAGCTCGAATCATTTGGGTGTTGTCATCAAATGAGGAAAAGCGTTTCTCTTCATTTAAGTCGTAGTCGACGCTCATGGTAAAGTAGTCTGCAACGATACCCGCACCGACTGTGTAAACAGGTCTCATACTGTATTCGTATGACTGAATCGTATCAGTGTTGTACTGGAACGATTTGGTTTTCACGTCTCTTCCAATCAAGTTTTTAGCCGAGATACCCAAACGATATGGACCGAAGAACCAAAGTGCACCCGCATCTAAGTTAAACATAGTTTCAGCAGTTTCGTGTTCACGGAGATCTTTGGTATCAAAGTTTTTAAAGCTGGTCGCATACGAATATGTATAGATGCGCTGCAGTTTTGGGGTGATACCAAAAGAAAGATGCTGATTCATAAAGTTGGTGTACTTGGCAAGAGACACCCCCGCCTCCGCTACGCCAATCGAAACACCTTGAACATAGCTGTCTGTTAGTGGATCGACACCTGATGTATCAACATTAGGTTGAACAAATGACTCTGTGTAGAGTTTTCCGTAGACAGTTGCTGATAAGAATTTATTTGGAATACCAACGGCAACGACACCACCTAAGTCAAAATCCATTTTTTTGCCGTCAATAGCATCCATGGATTTTTTGATCTCATCAACATCGGTCAGCTTACTAATGCGCTCTATTTCGTCAATAAGATCATATTGATCGTCATAACTTATACCGAAACTTGGAATGATCATACCCGCGTCGTCATTGCGGCGGTAAATTGCAGTCAACGCAGGGTTGAAAAATGGAGCGGTCAGATAAGAGGCAGAAACGGTACCAACACCACCCATTGCATCGCTACGTGCTTCAATAGCATAAGTCGCAGCAGAAGCGACATTCGCAAATAGTGATGCTGTAATGGTGGTGGCTAAAATTTTGAATTGGGTTTTCATACTACACTTGTGTTTTTAGTTCTTCCTGAACTTATATCGGCACAAATGTTATTTCTTTAATTATTCTTCCTGAGAAAGATCATAAGTACGGCTGATTGTTTGAGCTTGCTCAACAATTATGTCCCCTTGCCAACGTCTACTGTTGATACTTACCGCTAAAACATATCTATCGTTTGGTACACCAGCTAATTCAAGTGAGTTTGGGTAATTAGATTCGTAGGTTTTCTTCCACATCTGCTCATACTGGCCATCCACATAGTCGTACAGACCGACTTCCAATTGAGGTAATGGGCAATGAGGATTGCGAAGTGCACTCTTTTCTACTTTCCAGTTCTCTTTTGATGTCCAGCGAACATATTGGGAGGAGTTTGAGTCTCCGAGTATCACCCAAGTTCGGTAAACTTGTTTATCTTTAGATACAACGGACAAGTGATACAAACCGGCTTCCAGTTTACCTGTGAGGTTGTATCGCTTGAGAAAACTGCGTTCGTTTGCTATTTCTGTCCCATCAGCTTGCTCTTCATAACTGAAAGAGCTGTCACCAGATATAGACTCATCAACCCAACGACGAAACGATATGTCCTCAATATCTGTTGTCGCTCTAAGTTTGATCACCAAACGGAAAGTATCGCGCCCCGGACTTTGGATAGTTTGACGAATCACGTTTACGCCACTGATCCAATCAGGCAAGGTAACACCTGTCAGTGATTTGCCACAATTTTTCGAAAGAGATTGACCGAGTAAGTCATTGAGATGAGGAGTTAGATCTTTGCTTGGCTCTGTTTGCCATAACTCAACCAACGAGTTGAACATCCCTGCTAGGTCATCTTCAAGCAGGTGTTGATGAGCTTGTGTCAGTGGCGTATTGGTTTGAAACCAGTCCATCGCTTGGACTGGTTTCACTAACGCTAACGAGAGAACTACAGGGAGTAGCGTTTTCATTATCGACTATGCTTTCATCTTGTAGCCTACGCCACGAAGCGTTTCGATTTCAAGGCCTGGCAATTTCTGACGAAGTTGAAGTACGTGGGTATCTACAGTACGTGTTGTAGGGAAATGGTTGTACCCCCATACATGGTCTAGTAGTTCATCACGAGTAAAAACGCGGCCTAGGTTTGACGCCAAGAACAGAAGCAAATCAAACTCAGTACGAGTTAACGTGATCAAATCACCTTTGAAGATAACTTCACGTGTTGCGCGATCGATCTCCAGATCTTTCGTCATCACTTTATCTGCATTAGCTTGATCAGCAGAGTCAGGCGCACGCAATTGAGCACGAATACGCGCGAACAATTCAGCTTCTGCAAACGGTTTTGTAAGATAGTCATTTGCACCAGAGTCTAAACCAGCTACCTTATCTTTAACGGTAACAAGAGCCGTTAACAAGATAACTGGGACGTCTTTAATTTTCTTCCATTCAGGGAGATGTTGTACGGAGTCACCGTCAGGTAGCTGGCGATCTAGGATGACAAGATCCGCTTTTTTCCACTGAGGTTCGACGTCGGCAATACGCTCCACATGTAAACACTCATATCCTGCTTGTTCCAGGCTTACTAACAGGCCATCAGCCAAGTTTTTATCGTCCTCAACGAGAAGCAGTGTCTGTTTCACAAGGTATCTCCAATATAAAGGTTGTAGGTGGTCCCATTAGGGACATTTTTCCGCCCATGCGGCCTACCATAGATTCAACGATTGTTAATCCAAGTCCTAACCCGCTCTTACTTACGAACGGTTTTCTCAAATTTGCCCAGTCTTTAGAAGTCAAATCACCGGCATCTCGGACTTGGAATACGATTTTTTCTTTACTGGTTTGAACGTTCAGTTCAACCGGTGGAACGCCATACTTAAGTGCGTTTCGCAATAAGTTATCGATACATGTTCCAAGCCAGTAAACGTTAACTTTTGCCGCTACATCTTCGTTGATGTTGAAAAGCACAGCGTTATCAAATTCTTCTTCAATCTTATATTCTAGCCATTCTGCTACAGATGGAACCCAATCTGTTGCAAGCATTTGGTTATCAGATTGCAAATAATCTTTACTTGCCTCCGCCAATTGACGCAATCGGCGAGTATCTTCACATAATCTTCGGAATTCGTCATACACACTTTCAGGTAAGTGCTCAAATTCTCGTCTAAATCCTTCGACGGTTAGCGATAGTGAAGCAATTGGCGTTCGAAGCTCATGCGTTAAGATCTGTAAGACCAGCATACGGCTACGAAGTTCTTCACGCTTACTGTTCCAACGGTACACCGCCCAGCCAATGACAAGCAAGATGTTTGCAATGACAAGGATGATCATGCTGATCCGCAATACTTGCGAGTGATCTTCTACATCCCAACATATGTTGCCTCGTTTTACGAAACAGCTTTTGCTTTGTGACGCTAATGTATAAGAAAGACCCGCATTCGCGACGTTTTCTTGCCAAACGTCTTTGGAAAATACGAAGTAACGGTCGCCACGACGAAGCCACATTTCCTTGCCTTCAATAAACATACTTGCTCCTGCAATTAGAGCATTAATGGCGTCATCGTCCATATTTTGCAAGCTTTCTAGTAGCTCGTCACCTTCTTCGTTGTCACGCTCTTTAATGTGCATGTACTGAGCAAGTTTAGGACGCAACTCGGGATACTTTTCAACATAGCGCGCCGCGTAAGTACCGCCACCCGGGTGAATTAATCCACTACGCGAGAACCAACGCGGCGTTAATTGCGTGCCCTTACAAATAGCACGAGTAAATACTAGAGGTTCAGTAATTAGAGGGCTGAGAGGTAATTTCCCTCGACATGTATTAGCCAAGCTGTAGAGCTGCTGAATATCCTTCAAAGGATAGTCAGAAGTTTGAGGAAGCAACGAATCAGGTGAAAGTAACTTCGTAGGGTAATTTGATTGCAGAATGCGTATATCATACGATTTAAGAGCCACTTCATAGTTAAATAGCTCTGTAAACGTATCTATGCGTTCTGGTAGTGAATCGGATAATGCAGGTGCCGAGAATAGTGGCAATATTGATGCAAAACCGAGCAAAAACTGTTTAATCAAACTGTTACCGTTACTTGTTTCATTAGCGAAAACTATACATCAATCTACAAGCAATTGACATTAGCTAACTTAAGGATTTGCATTACTATAACATTGAAACGGAACAAAAAAGGGCCAGCAAGTGCTGACCCTGTATAGTTTTAAAACAATTTCGATTACAACGCTTTAAAAATCGCCTCTACGCTTTCTTTAGCGTCGCCAAACAGCATCGAAGTGTTTTCTTTAAAGAACAGTGGGTTCTGAACGCCCGCGTAACCAGTATTCATTGAACGCTTGAATACGATGACGTTTTTCGCGTTCCACACTTCCAATACAGGCATGCCAGCAATTGGACTGTTCGGATCTTCTAGCGCTGCTGGGTTTACAGTGTCGTTCGCACCAATAACCAGAACCGTATCTGTTTCTGAGAAATCATCATTGATTTCGTCCATTTCCAGAACGATGTCGTATGGTACTTTCGCTTCTGCAAGTAGCACGTTCATGTGACCAGGCAGACGACCCGCGACAGGGTGAATACCAAAACGAACTTCAATACCTTGTGAACGAAGTGCATCAGTAATTTCATGCACCGGGTACTGCGCTTGCGCTACTGCCATGCCGTATCCTGGAGTGATGATTACTGACTTCGAGTTTTTCAGCATTTCAGCCACTTCTTCAGCAGTGGTTTCACGGTGTTCGCCCTGCTCTTCATCACTTGAAATAATAATCTCTTGACCAAAGCCACCAGCAATAACACTGATAAACGAGCGGTTCATCGCTTTACACATGATGTATGACAGAATCGCACCTGAAGAACCAACCAAAGCACCTGTTACGATTAATAGGTCGTTTGCAAGCATGAAACCTGCTGCCGCCGCTGCCCAACCTGAGTACGAGTTAAGCATAGAAACAACAACTGGCATATCCGCACCACCAATGGATGCGACTAGATGGTAACCAAACGCGAACGCAATTAACGTCATCACGATAAGCGCGAACATGCTGCCATCAGCTTTTACGAAGTAGATCATTAGAAGCGTTGAAACTACGATCGCAGCCAGATTCATTTTGTGCTTGTGAGGAAGGTTCAGTGGAGACGATGAAATCACACCACGTAACTTACCAAACGCAACAATAGAGCCAGTGAACGTTACAGCACCAATGAATACACCAAGGAAAACTTCGACAAGGTGGATAACATGCTCTGCATGCGTTGCAGCTTCTGGTGCGTCTAAGTAGCTATTGTAACCAACAAGTACCGCCGCCAAACCTACAAAGCTATGTAGAATAGCAACCAGTTCTGGCATTTCAGTCATCTCTACTTTCTTGGCGTAGAAAATACCGATCGCACCACCGATCGCCATCGCGATAATGATCCAACCAAAACCTTGAGCATCTGGGCTAAAGATCGTTGCGATCAACGCGATCGCCATACCCGCGATACCGTAGTAGTTACCGTTACGTGCGGACTCTTGCTTAGACAGCCCCGCCAAACTCATGATGAAAAATAATGCAGCAACAATGTAAGCTGCTTGTACTAATCCTGCAGACATTGTGACTCCTTATTTATCTTTGCGGAACATTTCAAGCATGCGCTTGGTTACGGTGAAACCACCAAATATATTGATACTTGCAATCAATACAGCAATAAAGGATAGGAATGATACAACCCCGTTTCCTTGTCCGATTTGCAACAACGCTCCAACCACAATAATGCCCGAGATAGCATTCGTTACAGACATTAGTGGCGTATGCAGAGCATGTGTTACGTTCCAAACCACGTAGTAACCCACCACACACGCAAGAACAAACACGGTAAAGTGAGAAAGGAACGCAGCAGGTGCTACCGATGCAATCCAAGCAAATGCGCCAACGGCTGCAACAAGACCAATCAACTTTTTAGTCGGAGAAGTTGGTTCTTCAACTTTTGGCTCTTTCTTAACGGGTTGAGCTTGCTTAGCTTGAGGCTGAGCCGATACTTGAATTGGTGGCGCAGGCCAAGTGATTTCGCCTTCTTTAATAACAGTAACACCACGAAGAACCACATCTTCGAAATCAATATTGATGTTGCCGTCTTTTTCTTTACAAAGCAGTTTAAGAAGGTTTACAAGGTTGGTTGCGTAAAGCTGGGAAGATTGCGTTGGCAAACGGCCGACCATGTCGGTGTAACCAACAATTTTAACGCCGTTGTCTGTCATGATAACTTGGTCTTTCACTGTGTATTCACAGTTACCACCATTAGCGGCTGCCAAGTCCACAATCACACTACCCGCTTTCATGCTATCGACCATTTCTTTGGTGATCAACTTCGGAGCAGGTCTGCCCGGGATTAATGCAGTTGTAATGATGATATCAACGTCTTTAGCTTGCTCTGCATATAGCTCTGCCGCTTTCTTATTGAAGTCATCAGACATTTCTTTTGCGTAGCCGTCACCAGAACCAGAGTCTTCTTGGAAATCCACGGTTAGGAACTCCGCACCCATCGACTCAACTTGTTCTTTTACTTCTGGACGAACGTCAAACGCACGAACGATAGCGCCAAGACTGCCAGCAGCACCGATTGCAGCCAAACCCGCTACACCTGCACCAGCAACCAAAACTTTCGCTGGTGGCACTTTACCTGCAGCCGTAATTTGACCGGTAAAGAAGCGACCAAACTCATGCGCCGCTTCAACTACCGCGCGGTAACCGGCAATGTTAGCCATTGAAGAAAGTGCATCCAAGGCTTGTGCACGAGAGATTCGAGGAACAGAATCCATAGCAAGAACGTTAATATTCTTACTTGATAGTTGTTCCATCAACTCTGCGTTTTGAGCAGGCCAAATAAAGCTAACAAGTGTTGCACCATCCTGTAGTAACGCGATTTCGTCGATGCCTTTTTCTTCATCTACGATTGGCGCATTCACTTTTAAGATAAGACCAGATGCCCATACTTCGTCACTAGAAACGACTTTCGCTCCAGCAGCTTCATAAGCAGCATCATCGAAACTTGCTAGCACCCCCGCTTGAGATTCGATAACGACGTCGAATCCCAATTTAATTAACTGCTCAACCGACTTCGGCGATGCAGCCACTCGCGATTCACCCGCGAGTATCTCTCTAGGTACACCGATTTGCAAAACGCATACTCCTTGTATACATATCAATAAATTAGTCCCAAAACAGAGCTGTGCTCTACTCTAATTCTTTTTTATTTCTATCTGTTTACCACGCAAGACAATTGCAAACGAAAGATGGTGTTTGGGGCCACCCATTTGCACAATAACACCTTGACTAACAGCCCTGTTATTATTCTGTTTGTATCGAACGTGGGTTATGACTTCAAGTGTTTTGTAATTTAAATACTAAATTTCATTACATATAACGCTAAGTAATCAAAGATTCTCGCTTTGACCATGAAAAATAACAACGCTTTGTCACACAAGACCGAGGTCTAACCAGATCGTCGTAACTACTTAGTTAACAGACATTTAAGCTAAAAAAAGAAAGAGCCATCAGCATATACACTAATGGCCCTCGTTAAGATGATTCGTATCAAGTTGCAGCGAATTGTTAATCGAAGATTTTGTCGCCCATTTGATCGATAAACATTTGAGATTTCTTCAACATCAGCTCGTTTGCATCTCCCTCAGAAGCGAGCAAATCAGAGCGGATGAAACGATGCGTTTTGACTTCTCCATCGTAGGACTTTTCAATGCGTCCTGCGATTCTGTATTGACCGCCTTCTGAAATGCTCTCTTGATAGATCAGAAAGCCTTTGTATTCGACAGGCTCTACCGTTTTTACTTCAGCAGTTTTTTCACTGCCACCAAACAAGCGTGAAAAGAATCCCACGATTCCTCCTTGGGTACGATTACTCTATTGTTTCGGTTCTGCGCAAACGCCAATCACCTAATGTTAACGTTTAAGATTGGTTTCTCAAACCAGTCCAGCTCTTTGTCATCATCATAACTGGTATGAGAGAAAATGACAGGCACATCATTATCGCGATTCTTACGTCTGTCTTCTAAAATCATAGCGGCAGCATTGTGTACCGCGACATCCACGCTTTGCTTGAACTGAGTGAGTTTTCTTTCCGGTAGTGCAGAGAGAAAATCAATATCATGACGAATATAAACAGGTTTAAGCTGAATCAGCGCGAGACAGGCAATATCTGCCAACTGCTCGTTATCGAATTGAGAAGTGTATTGGTTTGAACTTAGCACTTGACCAACGAGGGTTTCCATATAGTTATGTACGTCAGAACTGATCTGCATTGATAATTCTCCTATGTTCATTGTGAACAAGTATAGCAGCCGGTCGTTTTGAACAACTCATTGATTGCTCTTAATTTAATCAATCTCTCTCTTTTTGTTGCGATGCGAGCCAAAATACTTGGGAAAATGCGCAAATACACGTATTCTTCTTAAATCAAAAAGCTGAAAAATCAAATACTCACCTTACTCAGTATTGATTGAATGCTTAACGTAACATACTAGATATAATCAACTATTTGCAGGCAGTTTTTAATAAATGTCCTCATCTTTAATGACGTCATCAGGCTTTAGATTTTTATTCCCGATCGCACTATTAGGTATGGTGAGTGTTGGTATGGGCAACATCATTCAGATGACTCAATCCAACTGGGGTATTGCTGCAAACCTACCTTATATCTTGCTAGGTTGTGCGCTCGTGCTTTGCTACTCCTTTAAGCAAGGCAGAGAATCAATGGTCTGTTTATCCATGTTGGTTGCATACTTTGTTATTCAGCATCGATTGCAAGTCCCTCTAAACAGCGGAACCGCGTTATTAGAACTCACTATTCTCGCTACCCTGCTTCCTGTCTCCTTTTTGACGGTCTTTCTGTTCAACAAAGATGGATTCGATTCAAAAGCCATGTTCATCTATGTTTTGATGCTGGTGATGTTCATCTTGTGGTCCTACATCATCTTGGCTTATTACGTTGATGGTGGCTTTGAGCAATGGACCAGCGGCATTTTGTTCATTGTGCCTAGCGTATCTAAGCTGCCGTTTATTCTTGTTTTGTATTGTGTTGGTATTGTGTGCTTTCTTGGTATTCTGCTGCTGAAAACCAACAAAATCATCCATGCGATGACCTATTCTGCAATGGCTTTGGCCTCCGCGACATTCATCTTCTTTGATGTGCAGTACATTTCCAGCACCATGTTTACGCTTACTGGTCTGCTCATCATCATCTATTCAACCTCGGCGAGTCACCAACTTGCGTTTACTGACAGCCTAACGCAGATTCCAAGCCGCAGAGCATTAGATTTAGATCTAAAACACATGGGCAGAAAATTCACAATTGCAATGCTCGATGTCGACCACTTCAAGAAATTTAACGACACGTACGGGCATGACATCGGCGATGATGTGCTCAAAATGGTGGCTTCAAGATTAATGAAAACACGTGGTGGTGCAAAGGTTTATCGCTTCGGCGGCGAAGAATTCACCATGGTCTTCAAGGGAAAAAACGTTGAAGATTGTCGCCAATACATAGAAGAAGCTCGTAAAGCTATCGCTGAATATGAAATGATCCTCCGTGACAAAGCCTCTCGCCCTGACGATCACAAGCAAGGCCAGCAAAACCGAGGTACCGAAGACATGCAAAGAGAATCGGTATTCGTCACGGCGAGCTTTGGTGCTGCAGACAGTAGAAACGGAAGAGAACCTGCTGAAGTCATCAAACTGGCGGATGCGGCATTGTATAAAGCTAAAAAAGCAGGTCGAAATTGCACCAGAGTGAATCAGAACTAATCACATAAAGAAATACAACGACCGCACTCAAATAAGTGCGGTCGTTTTGTTTAGACAGTTCAACGGCAAGTATCGTCAATCCTGATTAAAGAACAGAACCAAACTGCCACCTTTCAGATCACTACCATAATTGATGGTTAAACCGATACCAATATTGTCTATCCAATCGGACTCAAACGGTGGAGTCATCAACCATCCAATACTGCCTTCATAATAATTCGTAGTATTTAGCGGATCGCTCGTATCGCCACCAATATCGATTCGACTAAAGCTGGTATAGAAAGATTGAACTGTCGTACCAATATGAGCGACGTCGTAGAAGACTTTGACACCATTTACCCAATACCAACCTTCCGGCTTTCCTACATTCCCGTTATTTGCCTCACCCCATCCGGTTCCATAGAAGTAATGTGGCGATGTCCAGAGATACCATTTACCCCATGATTCTTGTTCAAGGTATTTTAACTTGGCGTTAAGCTGTCCGAGCAAAGCCCAAGCACTGGTATTTATCAATGCACCATCCAAAATAGGTTGGAGTGCCGAAATTGCATCACTTCGGTAGGTATAGTCCGTTTTATAATGTATGAGGTGAGCCCCTAGCGCACCACTTAGGCTAAAGTGTTCTGTGAGCTGCTTTTCCACTTCAAACTCGTTATACCCACCGATAAACTGCTCTTTACTTCGATCTGGAATAGGTTCTTCATTGAAGTAAACATCTTGATCAATGCCCAACAGATAAAAGCGTCCATTAAAACGATACGTTAGTTTCTCAGTTTCGTTTTCGGCAAGGTCAAAGCTGTAAGGTAACGTGAATTCTTTGATCTCTTTGCGCAGCTCCAAAGAGTCTGCCGTCCCAATATCTTCGTTACTTAAGTTGAAGTATTGGTTAGGGTCGAAATCATGAAACCCAAATGTAAATACATCGGTGTCAGTTAAAACCACACTCAATGCAAAGTTGTACTCAAATTCTTTGACTATTAAATCATTAAGCGTTTCGGCTTGTGAAGCCGTGGACAAAAGTGACAGTGTAGCTATAGCATAACTGTTGATAACAGCTTGTTTCAACTTGCGTTTACCATTGTATAAGTATTGCGACCTAACGATTTTGAAGTATAAAGCGCCCTATCTGCCGTGGCATACAAATCTGCTTGATTCTCTTTTCCAGTGGGTTGGAACACAAACACCCCCTGTGACACTGTCACTCTATTTGCAACGCTTGAGAACTCATGTTGATAGTCAAGGAAGTACATCGCTTCTTGAATTCGCTCTGCTTCCCTTTCTGCCGTTTGCGCGTCCGTGCTACTGAGTAGAACCACAAACTCTTCTCCGCCATAACGACCAACATATTCACCAGAACGACAGAATGTTGCTTTAAGCTGGTTGGCAATCGCTTGTAAACAGCGGTCACCTTCTATGTGTCCATAGTTATCATTAAATGGCTTAAAGAAATCGACATCTAACAGTATCATCGCCATCGGCATATGGTGCCTTCCATGCCACGCCACCATTGAATCTAACTTTTGATCAATGTAACGGCGGTTGAAAAGCTTGGTCAGTCCATCCTCGTTGGCTTGTTGAGTGAGAAGTTGGTTGACTTGCTCTAGTTGGGCTGTTGCTTGTTTGAGTTCTCGACGCATATGCGCGATACGCTGCATCGCTATGAGTTTGGAGTTCAGGACGAGTTTGTCAACTGGCTTAATCAAATAGTCATCGCCGCCTGCATCGATCGCTTTCGCAATCATTTCAGGTTCTTCATGACTACTTAAGAAAATGATAGGAATCCAGTCTGGAAAAGTTTCTCGAACATGGAGGGAGACTTCAAAACCGTTCATTTCAGGCATGGAAATATCAAGCAGTACCAGTTCGGGATCAAAGCTCTCGTAAGTATTTAAAGCTTCTATACCGCTACCGACGGCTTTGACGATATGTCCAAGCTGTTTAAGACGAATAGCCAACTGCATTCTGTCTAGTTGAACATCATCAACCAGAAGAATACGCATTGATGTCCCTGTAGGCTGCATAACGCGTTCCATTTTTATTTGTCTTTATTAAACATATACCATACTCATAGACTTGTTGCATTACGCTAAGAATTAAGTGCTATATTTTTTGTCGATTTGTCACGAATTCAAATGGTTCTTATGGTAGCTATTTGATGCATTTGGTATTACTATTCCCGCCTTTTGTAACGAGAGACACACCATGTCAGAAGCAACTAACAACGAAAGCAAAAAAATTGATCTAGAAACCATTTCTCCAGAACTACGTAAAGTTATCGAATTTGACGAAGTTCCAGAGCAAATGTTCGAAATGGTTACCTCTATCCATGAAGTGTCTGAAGAAGCTGTACGTGCGTCTTGGGACGAAATGCCTGCAAGCGCACAAAACATTCTAGATAACTTCGAGCAGTTCCATGCTCTAGTATCAGTAGGCCAAGCGTTTGCTGGTATTAATGTAATGGAAGAGTTCCCAACTCTGAATCTGCCAGAAAACATGACAGATGAAGATAAAGAAGAGTACCGTTCGCAACTGCTTGATAACGTTCTTCATAACTGTGTTAAAGACATGGTTAAGCAACTGAAGAAAGCACGTCGCGACCCAATTCTTAAGCGTGAATTCAAAGAAGTATTTGCAAAATAATTGCTAGAATACAAATAATTAAGGCCGCATCGCGGCCTTTTTTTGATCATGTAATAAGTCAATTCTTTTATAGGTTTAATGCGGTGCTAGCGCAACGTCTCTCTGCGTGACACTCACACCTTTCACCTGAGCATAAACCTTGTCACCCACTTTCAAGTTCAAGTCATCAAGCGCCCATGGCGTAATAGTCGCCCACAAATAGCATCCATCATCTAACTGCAAAGAGACGTTAATACTTTGCTTATCATCTCCCGCGTTAAACGCTTCTATCAAATGAACTTCAGCAGGCAATACATTTCGGATTGACGTTGCTTTCGGCTGCTCTAAAGCAATCGAGACATCATTTGCACGCACCTGTAAACGAATTGGCGTGTCGGGCTCGCCATCAATCTTTTGAACCCAAAGTGACGCGCTTGGAGCCAGCTTCACACGAGTCAGCGCATATTGCGAATGGTGTGCATCGATCTTTCCTTCAAACAGACTGCTTTGATCGGAGAATGATTGCCATGGTCGCATTGCGTGAGAAGCCCAAACCTCTTCAAGTTTGCCAGATGTGGTTACTTGTCCTTTATCGATAATCGCAAGATGCTGAGCAAGCCTCAAAATCTCTTGTAGGCTATGCGTTACATAGATAATGGGAATGTTCACCTTGTCTGACAACTCTTCCAGAAATGGCATGACCTCACGCTTTCTGGGCATATCTAGTGATGCGAGAGGTTCATCCATCAATAACAAATCCGGCTTCGATAACAGTGCACGAGCAATAGCGACACGTTGCTTTTCACCGCCAGAGAGTGAGATTGGAAAACGCTTTAAAAGAGGTTTGATGGAGAGCAAGTCCGTAACGGCATCAAAATACGCATCGTCTTTTTCCTTCACCCCATACAAAAGATTGCCCAGTACAGAGTAATGAGGAAATAAACGCGAATCCTGAAATACATACCCGATTTTACGTTTATGCGTTGGTAAATTGATCCCTTGTTCACTGTCAAACAAGACGTGATCACCAATTGCAATTCTGCCCTGTTGTGGCGTCACCAACCCACTAATCACATTGATTAATGTGGTTTTACCAGCTCCAGAACGTCCAAATAATGCACTTATTTCGTTACGTGGTAACGAAAGATCGATATCAAAGTTAGTTTCGCCAAGCGTTTGTTTGAATTGAATTTTAATTGTCATCGCTTCGCACCCAATCTACTCACTGCTTTACGATTCAACCACTCAGAAATCATCAACGTCGATAAAGCGAGTGCAATAGAAATGATACACAAGCGTGCCGCTTCCATTTCCGCTCCCGGCGTTTCAATAAAATTGTACATAGCGAGAGGAATGGTTTGTGTCTCCCCGGGAATATTGGACACAAAACTGATGGTTGCGCCAAACTCACCCAGACTGCGGGCAAACGACAGCATAGTGCCGGTGATGATCCCAGGAATCGTCAGAGGCAAAGTAATGGTTAAAAAGACTTTTAAAGGCGATGCGCCCAACGTGGATGCAGCATGTTCCAGTTTAGGATCCACACTTTCCAAACTTAACCGGACAGAACGAACCATCAAAGGCAATGCGACAACAATACAAGCGACAACTGCCCCTTTCCAATTGAAGCTAAACACCAAACCTAAATGCTCATAGAGCCAACGCCCTAAAAAGCCTTGTCGCCCTAACGAGACTAACAACAAATAACCAATCACCACTGGTGGAAGCACCAGTGGTAAATGAATCAAGCTATCTAGAATAGATTTGCCGAAGAACTCTTTGCGAGAAAGTAACCAAGCAAGAAATACACCTAAAGGAATAAGCCAAAGTACCGCATAAGCGCCGACTTTTAAGCTCAACATTAGGGCTTGGTATTCAAGTTCTGTCACTCTTTGTCCCTATTATTGAAAACCGTATTATTGTTGGAAACCGTAATGAGCAAAAACTCGCTTCGCGTCTTCCGATTTCAAATACTGGAAGAATTGTCTCGATTCCGTTGAATCGTTCACTACCGCCGCTGGATAAACGATGGCCGCGTGCGTGTCACTCGCAAACTCGCCAACAATTTTCACTTTGCTAGTCAACTGCGCATCGGTCTTATAAACCACCCCTAAAGGAGCTTCTCCGCGCTCAACTAAAGCCAAAGCAAGACGTACATTTTTTGCTGGTGCAACTTTGGTTTGAATCTCTTTCCATACACCCAGTGTAGTCAGTGATTCTTTCGCGTACATCCCTGCCGGCACAGACGTAGGGTTGCCCAATGCGAGGCGACTGCCATTTAACGCCGCTTCCCAAGCATTTGCATCCGCGAAGTTAAATACGGCTAAGCTTGACGATTGAGGTGCAATAAGAACGAGACTATTGCGCACTAAATTAGTGACATTGTCACTATCTATAACACCTTCATCAACCAAATAGTCCATCCATTTCGTGTTTGCAGAAATAAACACATCAGCTGGAGCACCATTGATAATTTGTCGTGCGATCGAAGACGAGCCGCCATACACAGGAGTAACTGTTACGTCATACTTTTCTTTAAAATCTTGAGCGATTTCGTCAATCGCATTCGTCATCGAAGACGCAGCATAAACTTTCAGATCCGTTGCTGCATTTGTTGAGAATGAAATGCTTAATATTGCCGCTAGGCAAGCATTCGTTTTCCATGCTTTCATAAAGTGACTCCGTACAAGGCAAGCGAAAATTCTATCTAGCCAAATGAATGCGTTCCCAGCCCGATCCGTTTTTCTAATAAGGAGCCGAGAGAAAATTTGGTTAAAGATAGCGTTTGGTTAACGAGTTATTTAAACAGAAAGTCAAGGTTCATGTGTTGTTCTATCGCATCCGCAATACAGTTAATACCTTGTTCTTTCAATGCTTCAAAATCTTGCTGTTTGACCTGAGTGCCATTCACCCACTCAGTAATGAGGTTTAGCGCTTCCACTTCGTCAAAAAATCCGTGCAAGTAGGCTCCCATAATTTGGCCACATTCACTAATGGCACCGTCACATTCTCCGTTGTCGAGTTCAAGCGGTTGTTCGTCAAGTACCTGGCTTCTACCAACATGAATCTCATAACCTTTAACCTTCGCTTTTTGGTTATTGAGATTGAGCACAGCTTCAGTCTTAGTGAGCTGTTTACTACCAGTCAGCACGGTATGAACATTCAATAGTCCCAAACCTTCGCTTGAACCCGGTTCACCTTCTACACCGTCTGGATCATCAATCGTTTTACCAAGCATCTGGTAGCCACCACAAATGCCCATTACTTTTCCACCTAAACGAATGTGGCGCAGAATGTCTTTATCCCAACCTTGGTTTTTTAGATATGCCAAATCGTCTCGTACTGATTTCGTTCCCGGTAAAATGATGAGATCGGCTTTATCTATCTTCTCACCTTTCCCAACATAGCGAAGATTAATGTCGGGATTTAAGCGTAAAACATCAAAGTCAGTATGATTGCTAATGCGCGTTAACACCGGAACAACCACATTTAACTTAACTTCAGAGTTCAACTCCTGCTGTGCAGTAATGGCGTCTTCGGCTTCTAGGTTCAAGCCGTGCAGATATGGCAACACGCCTAAAACAGGCTTACCCGTTTTTTCTTCTAGCCAATCCAGGCCTGATTGCAGCAAACGAATATCGCCACGAAAGCGATTAATGACAAACCCTTTTACTCTCGCCTGTTCAGATTCAGAAAGTAACGCCAATGTTCCGTATAAATGCGCAAACACACCGCCACGATCAATATCCGCAACAATGATCACTGGCACATCGGCTGCTTCCGCAAAACCCATGTTTGCGATATCGCCTTCTCTCAAGTTGATTTCCGCTGGGCTACCAGCACCTTCGATCATGATCGAATCAAACTCTTTAGTCAGCTTAGAAAACGAATCCAACACCGTGTTCATGGCCACTTTTTTGTAGTCGTGGAAACTGGTGGCATCCATATTCGACAAAGCCTTGCCTTGAAGAATGATCTGAGCACCTGTGTCGCTATTTGGCTTAATCAAAACCGGATTCATGTGCACAGTTGGCTCAATATTACATGCCTGAGCTTGAACCGCCTGAGCTCGTCCAATTTCACCGCCATCTTTGGTTACGGCACTATTGAGCGCCATATTTTGAGGCTTAAATGGGGCAACGTTTATCCCTTTTCTGGCTAATACACGGCATAAACCTGCCACAAGCACACTTTTTCCGGCATCCGAGGTGGTGCCTTGAACCATTAACGATGGAATTGCTGATTTCATGAACATTTGTAAGGAGTAAAAGAAGATGAACAATCATAACGTTATCGTCAGTCCTGACTCAAGCAAATGAATGGAATATGAATGTTGAAATCATCATTGGTTCAAACTCGGTTTGTTTTAATAGCACCATCGAAAACAAACACACATAGGAATCAAACATCATGAAAAAAACAATTATCGCAACAATTGCAGCATTGACTATTGCCCCATCTATCGCACTTGCAAAAGATCCCAGTCAAACCCCATCTAACGTGCAATTTGGCGGCCCAGTTACCGTCGAAAAGTTAGATACACTATTGAAAGATTCCAATATGTTCACAGAGAAAGACGTAGTAGTAGAAGGTAATTTACTCCGCCAAGTTCGTGCTGATACATTCATTTTTAGCGATGGAACCGGTGAAGTTATGATCGAGTTAGACGATGACATTCGTCTAAATTCTCCGATTGACCAAACCACCAAAGTTCGCCTGTTTGGTGAGTTCGAAGGTGGCAACAAGCCAGAAATCGAGGTTGAGCAATTAGTCATTATGTAAGGTAGTCACAAATTTCGCTTTATATCAGCATGATGTAAGAAATTGTGTCTGTTAACAGATGACGGCAAGCACTTAAAATGATAGCTTTACGATTCTTGGTCTGCTTTTTGCAGACCATTTTTTTGTTCATTTTAATCATCTTGCCCGGAGACGCCATGCTAGGTAAAGCTCTAAAGGTTGCAGCCATTGGTTTGTGTGCTGTTTTGCCACTATCCGCACATGCAAATAATTTCAACTACAACATGATGGAATTTCGCATGGGCACTAGCCCTGGTACTTTTGGTGGCGAGTTCACTACGTACTTTACAGAAAACACCCACTTTGTTGCGCGCGCTGACAGTGAATTCAGTGGTGACTGGGATGTTGCTGGTGGTATTGGTTTCAATGGCCCTGCAGGTCAATTTGCTGATATTTACGGTCAGATGTTGGTACATAACATCAAAGAACACGGCAGCGATAAAGTTGGCGATGAGTGGCGTACAGAGGTCAACATCGGTACTCGCATTTGGTTTATGCAAAATTTAGAACTTCACGCGCGCCTTGGTCAAATCATGGATAACGACAACGCCAATACGATTTACAACGTTGGTGCTCGATTCCACTCGACACAACAGCTGTCTTTAGGCGCAGACTTCAAAAACAACGGTGTTTATGGTCAGCAGATCGTAATGTCTGCCCGTTTCGCGTTCTAGTGTTGATTCAGACTAATCTGATTTCTCTGTAAGATAAAAAGGCCTCCGTTTTGGAGGCCTTTGTCGTATTAAACTCTTATTTTTGGGTCGACTTTGTTGGTTTGTCTTGAATGTACTTTTTAGACACATCCACAACGGCGATATCTCTGAAGAAGCTTCGGCCTAAGAGAATTGGAAACTTCATGTGATCGCGGTCAGCTAGAGTAAACTCTGTCTTCTCTTTGTAATCGCCAACTTGAATATAAGCGACAACAACAGCTCGTTTATCTACTTCATCAGAAGATGACTGCTTCACCTTAGCCCAACGCTCAACAGGCACTTTGAACTCTTTGCTCGTCTTACCATTGATGTCGATTTTAAACTGAACCCAATCTTTACCATCACGCTCAAAAGGCACGATTTCCGTCGCACTGATTGAAGACGTTGTTGCACCGGTATCGACTCTCGCTTTAAACGTCTGGTCGATCGCTGGTACATAAACCCACTCTTCTGAACCTAAAATCAGCATACCATCAGGTGTTTTTTGCACCTTCACAGGTTTTTCTGGTTTTGGTTCTGGTTTCTTTTCAGGCTTTGTTTCCGGTTTAGGTTTCACCTCAGGCTTAGGTTCAACCTCTGGCTTCACTTCTGGTTCAACCGTCACCGGTTGTTCAACTTTTGGTGTTTCTGGCTCAACAGGCTCTGTGGTCGTTTGAGTTGACGTACAAGCAATTAAACTGCAGCTCATCATAAGCGGCAGAATCAGTTTCCAGTTATTCATCCACACTCCAATTAAGGTTGAGATATTTTCTTAATTGCGTCAGCTACGTATGGAATATGAGTTTCGGTTAAGCCAGCGATGTTAATTCGACCATCGCCAACACCATAAATGCCATAATCTTCACGCAGTTGCGCCATTTGGTTTTCACTAAAGCCTAGCACAGTAAACATGCCTTTGTGACTCTCAATGAAGTCAAATTGATCTGTATTATGGTTGTTTCTCAATTCGTTACACAAACTTTGACGAAGGCTGACCAAACGTTGTTGCATTTCGCTCAACTCTTGCTTCCAGACAGAAGTCAGGTTCGCATCTTGCAGAATGGTTTTCACTAAAGCAGCACCATGATCGGGTGGCATCGTATACGTAGAGCGCGCCAACGTTAACAATTTGCCTTTCGCGTTAGTGATGTCTTGCGTGTTCTTACCCACAACAATAGCAGCACCAGTACGTTCGCGGTACAAGCCAAAGTTTTTAGAACAAGAAGTTGTAATCAACATCTCTTCGACATTATCCGCCATGTAACGAAGACCTTTTGCGTCAGCTTCTAAGCCGTCACCAAAACCTTGATACGCGATATCAACAAATGGCGTAAAACCGTTCTTTTGAGAAAGTTCTGTAATAGCTTGCCATGCGGAAAAGTCGATGTCTGCGCCTGTTGGGTTGTGACAACAACCATGCAGTAGAACCACATCTGCCGGCCCTGCTTTAGCAAGATCATCCAGCATTTTTGCAGTGTCGACTTGTTTCGTTTCTGGCGAGAAATAATGGTAGAACTTAACTTTAAGCCCAGCAGCTTCCATTACTGGCTTGTGGTTCACATAGCTTGGATTCGAAATCCAAACCGTTGTATCTGGTTGTGCGACCTTCATTAGGTCACCCAGCATACGCAGTGCACCACTCGCTCCTGGCGTTTGAATTGCAGCAACACGATCCATCGCTGACGTTCCCGTCAGTAGAAGATCAATCATGCTTTGGTTGAATTCTTCACAACCAGCAAGACCAACGTAAGATTTGGTTTTTTGAGTTTCAACAACGACATCTTGAGCCATTTGAATGGCTTTCATGATCGGCGTTTCGCCTGCGCTGTTTTTGTATACGCCAATACCAAGGTCAACCTTGTTTGGACGTTCATCGTTACGGTATGCAACGGATAAAGATAAAATTGGATCTAATACGGGAGTTGGTAGATTAGAAAACATGAAAGTCATAACCCTTTGAAATTCAAGTATCGAACCTCACGTTAACACTATCGTTAAAAATGGCGAAATGATTTTTCACTTATTTCATCAATTAGAGGAGAATATTCTGAGAGCCAAGAGGTTCTGTGCGCCCAATCGTTCACAAAAAGTACGAATCACTTCTCAGGATCTCGTTCTATTCTTCCATTTTGTCTGAACTCTCTTGGCGTCATGCTCGACCACGCTTTGAAGCGCGTACTAAAGTTTGCGCTGGTTGGGTACCCGACAATCTCACCAATATGTTGAATCGGCCACTCTGTTGAACGAAGTAAACGCGCGGCATACTCCATTCGCATGCGCATCAAGTGTGCCATCGGGCTTCGACCAAATTGTTGCTGCGTTAAACGATGTAAATGGGGCTCCGAACATGGATAGAGTGCCGCTAACTGCTCAACGCTCCAGTCTTTATGTAATTGACGCTGAACGAGGTCAAATACGCGGCGAAGTTTAAGCTGATTGCGAGAAACAGATTCCGAAGACGGCATATTCAGCATCAATTCCAGTTGCGCTACGCTGTGAGCACCGACCGCACTGCCGTAATCAATGGACAGATTTATGCTACGAAGCAATGTCTGAATACATGAATACATCACTTCCGGTGCAGGTGTTAGTTGATAGCTGATGTTTTCTCCAACCATCGACCACTCTTTATGTTGGGAAAGAAATACCCAAGCGATTTGCCACGTTTCATCTTCCATTCCAAACCCATTTTCAATCCCCGCAGGCACGACCACCAGCGATCCGGGTTCAAGCTCATAACGGCACGCCCCACTTTCTAACCAACCTTTACCACGCACAGTATAAAGCAGCATGTGTTTCTTCTGGTTCTTGCGATAAACGGAAAAGAAGTCACGGCAAGTCGCGATCCCACACTGCACAATGCCTCGTTCTTCCAGTGCAAGCACTCGCGTGTGATCAATGAACTCTTGATAGGTTTTCTCTGAGATGGTGTAGCGCTCTTGCTTTTCTTCCATGTCGGTGGCTCGTACTGTGAGTCATCGCGTTTTTACAATGACAAAATTTATTTGCGGGTGTTAGTTGAGAGTTTTGCAAAAGTTTTGGATGCCTTTGAAAAATACAACGCGAAATCATGGGGATAAACTACTCGCATCAATCTTTAAGGAGAAATGCGATGCTCTTAACACGCGAATACATCGATAAAGCATTTTGGCAAAAGCTGATTGCGATTGGCCTCCCTGTTTCACTGCAATCCATGCTTTTTGCGTTGCTCGGCGTCGTGGATATTTTCATGGTGAGTCTACTCGGCGAATCCGCAACAGCTGCGGTCGGTGTCGGAAACCGCATCTTTTTCTTCAACCTTGCGGTCGTTTTTGGCCTGTGTGGTGCGGTAACGGTGCTGGCTTCTCAATATTACGGCTCAGGAAATATGGCGGGAATTCGCAGAACGTTGGCGCAGTCTTGGTGTATTTCCATTTTAGTGACACTGCCATTTATTGTTCTTTATGCGATTTTTGATGAAGAGATCGTCTCTTTCATGTCAGACGATCCTGAATACGTCACTTATGCACGTGACTATCTTGTGGTTACGGGCTTTAGTCTCATTGCAACGGCGATAGTGGTACCGATTGAAGCGGTATTGCGCTCCGTAGGCCAAACCAAACTGGCAACCAACGTTAGTATCTCCGCCATTGTTGTGAATGTCGTGCTGAACTCCGTTTTGATTTTCGGTTTATTTGGATTCCCTCAATGGGGCGTATTTGGTGCAGCAGTCGGTACTTTTGTTTCTCGATTTTTCCAAACTGCGGTATTGATTTACTTTTTCTGCAAACGTTATGCACACCTGATTCCGACCAAATTCGATTGGGCACAAGGCCGTTTAAAGCAATATCGTCAAAAATACTTTAAGGTTTCTCTACCCATGTTGGTCCACGATGCGCTCTGGACTGGTGGACTGATCGTTTACAGCATCATCTATGGTCAATTGGGCGTTTCAGAACTTGCGATCATCTCATTCTTGTCGCCAATTGAAGGTGTACTGATTTCAACCTTTATGGGATTTGCGGTCGCTGCATCCGTTCTTCTTGGGAATGATATTGGCGCAAAACATTATGATCGGGTCGAGAAAACGGCGTGGTGGTATGTGTTAACCAGCGCAATCTTAGCCACCTTACTGTTTTTCCTTGTGTGGTTGAGCTCGCCTTTGATTCATCATCTATTGGTACTGAGCCCATTAACCGATGCAGAAATGGCACTCAACGTATGCTTAGTCATGGCGCTGGGTATGATTTTGAGAGTGTTCAACATGGTAGGGATTGGCGGCGTACTAAAGAGTGGTGCAGATATTCGCTACAGCATTTTTATTGATACGTTCGGTCAGTGGGCTATTGGTATTCCCCTTACCTATTACACTGGTATGGTACTCGGGTTGCCTTTGCATTTTGTCTTAATGTCTCTGCTAGCTGAAGAATTTGTGAAAGGCGTACTGACGACTTATCGTATCCAATCTAAACGTTGGATAAACAATATGGTCGAAGATGACCAAGTAGTGACAGTGTAACTATAAATACACTAACGAACTCACACCAAAAGGGCTCACCCGTTATGCACGCGTGAGCCCTTTTTATGTTTGGAGAATACTTGGTTAGATGTCTGTAAAGCGATGAATGATTTGGTTTGAACTACCACGCCATTCGAGATTGAGGTCTTTCTTGTCTTGTTCAAACTTACCATCAATCAAAACGTCGATGTATTGCACCACTTCTCTTTGCGCGTCATCCAGTTCAGCCAGCGTGTAGCCTGTCCAAACCCAGATGTCTTTACCGGGACACTCTTCTCTCACCCTTTTCACGATCTTTAAAATATGAGGCACATTAGCAGGATGAAGCGGATCTCCGCCCGACAACGACAAACCGCGACGTTTAATGCGCGTGTCATTCAAGTCATTGATGATCTTGTCTTCCGCTTCTTGCGTGAACAACACACCCGAATCCAAGCGTTGCGTCGACTGGTTATAACAGCCACGACACTGATGTACGCACCCCGACACAAACAATGTGCAGCGCGTACCCGGTCCGTTAACAACGTCAATTGGATAATATTGGTGGTAGTTCATAATGCGTCTCTTTGTTATCGCGAAAAAGAAAATCAACCTAAAGCAGGTTGATTTTCAAAGTGTTGAATCGAGTGGTAATTAACCTTATAGGTGTTTCACTCGACGTTTAACTTCTTCTTGTTTGCCGAAGTTAAACGGACGTGCATCTGGGCTGCCCAAGTAGCCACATACGCGACGTGTCACCGATACTTTGGTTGAATCGTGGTTGCCACAGCTTGGGCAAGTAAAGCCTTTGCTTGTACATTCAAACTCACCGGTGTAACCACATTCGTAACACTCATCAATCGGAGTGTTGGTTCCGTAGTAAGGAACGCGGGTGTAACTGTAGTCCCACACGTTTTCTAGCGCTTCTACGTTACGTTGCATGTTCGGGAACTCACCGTAACAGATGAAGCCACCGCTTGAGATTTCTGGGTAAGGCATCTCGAAGTCGATCTTGTCGTAAGGGTTAACCTTCTTCTCAACGTCCAAGTGGAAGCTGTTGGTGTAGTAACCTTTGTCTGTTACGCCTTCAATCAAACCAAACTCTTTGGTGTCGATGCGGCAGAAACGACTACATAGGTTTTCACTTGGTGTTGCGTACAAGCTAAAGCCATAGCCAGTTTCGTCAGCCCATTGGTTCACCGCATCTTTTAGATGTTTGATGATCGCGACCGCTTTTTCACGCAATACGGCATCATCGTAAACGTGCGCTTCAGTACCAAACAACGCGTTGATAGTTTCATGCACGCCAATGTAGCCTAGAGAAATTGACGCACGGCCGTTTTTGAAGATTTCTGCAATCGAATCGTCCGCTTTCAAGCGCACACCACATGCACCTTCCATATATAGAATTGGTGCAACGCGCGCTTTTACGTTCTCTAGACGAGAAATACGCGTTTCCAGTGCTTTACGAGCAAGACGTAGACGATCATCAAGAAGTTCATAGAACTTCGCTTCGCTGCCTTTTGCGCGAAGTGCGATACGTGGCAAGTTCAAGCTAACTACACCAAGGTTGTTACGACCTTCATGGATAAGTTCGCCATCCTCTTCGTAAGTACCTAGGAAGCTACGACAACCCATAGGTGTTTTGAATGAACCCGTTACTTCCACGACTTTGTCGTAGTTAAGAATGTCTGGGTACATACGTTTTGAAGCACACTCAAGTGCAAGTTTCTTAATGTCGTAGTTTGGATCTTCTGCCTTGTGGTTTAGACCGTCTTTAATACCGAACACCAATTTAGGGAATACGGCGGTTTTACGGTTTTTGCCAAGACCAGCGATACGGTTTTTCAAAATCGATTGCTGAATAAGACGAGACGCCCAGCTTGTACCAAGACCAAAACCAAACGTAACGAATGGCGTTTGACCGTTTGCCGTGTGCAGTGTGTTTACTTCGTACTCTAGCGATTGGAATGCGTCGTAACACTCTTTCTCGGTGCGCGCTTTAGCGAACTCTTCTGGCTCGGCAATGTTCCACTCTTTCGCGATCTCTAGATGTTTCTCGTAGCTTGTCATAACGTACGGAGCAAGCACTTCGTCGATACGGTTGATTGTCGTACCGCCATAAATATGGCTAGCTACTTGAGCAATAATTTGCGCCGTTACGGCAGTCGCAGTTGAAATCGATTTAGGCGTGTCGATTTCTGCATTACCCATTTTGAAGCCGTGCGTTAGCATGCCTTTCAAATCGATAAGCATACAGTTAAACATCGGGAAGAATGGCGCGTAATCCAGATCGTGGTAGTGAATGTCACCCACTTCGTGTGCTTGAACCACATCACGAGGCAGGATGTGCGTTTTCGCGTAGTGCTTCGCCACGATACCCGCTAAAAGGTCACGCTGAGTTGGGATAACTTTGCCGTCTTTGTTCGCGTTTTCGTTGATCAAATCAAGGTTACTTTCTTCAATCAAGCCTTCGATTTCACGAGTTAGTGCACTTTGCTTTTCACGCGCGATGTCGCGGTCATGGCGATATTCAATGTAAGAACGTGCTAGGGCTTTGTAAGGACCTTGCATGAGTTCATTCTCGACTAAGTCTTGAATCTCATGGATGTGAACTTCATCGTGATCTTTTAGCTGTAACTCGACAGCAAGAGCGACATTAAGAGCATAAATGGCGACATCTTTATCTTTGTTTTCCGCTGCCGCTTCAACTGCTGCTTGGATACGATCCCTGTTGAACGGAGCTCTTGAGCCGTCACGCTTGATTACGATTGGTTTCACTTTCTTCTCCTTACCCCAGCATACTCACAGAGTTATCCACAAACACACTATATGGGGTTATTTTTTATTCTGCTAACACAATATATTGTGGCGTATTTAACGAAAAGCACCACTTGAAAACATTGATTTTGATCAATAAAGATCGGCTAGCGGACAAGAACAAATCGATCTTATTGGTACTGATCTCAGTTGCGAAGAAAACCGTGAAAATTGCAAAATTGGAACTAAATCTACTTGCTTTTTTTGGATGTCTTATAGAATAAAGGTTGGAAAGGAATACGCTAAAAACCAGGAGTGAAACAAGCCAATATGCGATCACTATTTGTTACTGCCTTATTAATTTTTAGTTCAACGTCACTTGCTCAAAACTCCATCAACTTAACCAGTTGGAATATAGAATGGCTGTCTATAAATGGAGGTAAGGTTTCGAGAACCAGTGACGATTTCGTCAAACTCAACCAATATGTGGATAAAACTCAAGCCGACATCATCGCCTTTCAGGAGGTCGACTCCAAAGCCGCGGTTCAAAAAGCCGTAGGTGATGGCTACGCGATTTATCTCTCTGATCGAGCTCAATCAAACAATAAGCACCTTCAGTTTTCTGATACCAATCAGTACACCGGTTTTGCTGTGCGCAAAGACATTGAAGTGTCTGACCCAGCAGACTTCTCAATCACGCGTGGTAATAGCAAGTTGCGCTTTGCCAGTTACATCGTCGTTAACCCAAGCCAAAAGGACGAGCTTCACCTGCTCTCTGTGCATCTAAAAGCAGGATGCAGCGGAGCGTACAAAAACAGTCGTGATTGCCAGACACTGAGTCAACAAGGAGAAGCACTTGCGAAATGGATGAGCGAAAGAGAAAAGAAAAAAGAGCAGTACGCTGTAATGGGCGATTTCAATCACAACTTGTCGTATCAACGTGATTGGTTGTGGGCGATCATGACGCTCGGTAACGATGCACAATTGGTAACGCGAGATACCCAAGCCGATTGCAAGGTTCGCTCAAATAAGAACCCAAGCAAAACACACCAATTCCGCTCTTTGATTGATCACATTATTGTGAGCCCGCAAATAAAAGCGAAAAACGCGCATCAAACGCTGTTCAGCTCACAAGATGTTTTGGATTACAAACTGAGTGACCATTGCCCTGTAAACGCAACGGTAACGCTTAACTGAACGAACAAAATAGCCCAGCATCATGCTGGGCTATTTTATCTTCTTGTTTGTTAGATAGACGTTTAACTAGTTAACAAGAGAAACCGTTCTATCAAAGCGCTCTTGGATTCAGCAGCACTACGTCACCCTGCTTTAACCCAGTTCGCACTCTCCCCAACTCTCCAAGCTGAATAAGCCGAGTTTCTACCTCACCGCTGTCTTGCACCACTTTTACGTAGTCCAATTGGCCAACTTGGTAAACCGCCTCTTTTGGCACGCGAAGTACAACATCGTCGGTCAAGGTCAACGCGACTTTGGCGTATGTACCCGGATAGATAGCCGTTGGCGGCTCAAATTGAAGCTTTACGGTATAACTGCGCGAGTTGGCATCTGCCGACGGCGTCACTTCTTTTACTGCCGCTTGCGCGTTGAGGTTGTAAGACGGAAAAACAACGTCCACTTCTTTATCATAAGTCACATAAGGCATGACAGACTCAGCAAAGTTCACCTCTATTTCCAACGAGTTTGGATTGTACATCGATAAAAGCAAAGCACCCGGCGTCGCGGTATCACCTTTGTTGATGGGCTTTTGCGTGATCAAGCCATCAAACGGTGCAGTAATGATGCTGTAGCCAAAGGTCGTTTCCGCCTCAGAGACCGCTGCTTGCGCTTTATTGAAGTTGGCTTGTGCGGTTTGCAACGCACTTTCCGCTTGGTCAAATTGCGATTGAGGGATCAGTTTTTTGTTTAAAAGCGCTCTGACACGAGAAAACTCCTTTCTCGCCGCATTGAGCTGCGCTTGTGCAGAGGATAAAGCCTGCTCACTTTGACGAACTCGCGCGTCGAGATCATCGCTTTCTAGCCGCGCCAACACGTCTCCTTGCTTCACTCTATCGCCAACCTTCACCAATACCTCCATCACCGATGCCGTTAACCGTGCAGCGATATCGGCGTGCTGTTCTGCTACGACGACGCCCGGAAACTCTCGAACAACCGGTTCGCTGGTTAACATCAGTTGATGTGTCTCTGCGTTATTTACATCAATCTGGTTGGTTTTCGCGTCATGTTCTGTCGGCAACTTTTCTGTAAAAAATCCAGCCATATAGAGAAAAAGAAGCGCGAGTATGGCAAACAGAATCACGCCTAACCATTTGGTATCTAATTTCATTGCTCTTCCTCCATCTGAGGTAATCCATGTCCTTTGGTGTTTTGGTATGCAAGGTTATAAACCACCGGAACCACAAGCAGCGTAAAGATGGTCGAGGCGGTAATACCGAATATGATTGCCCAAGCCAAACCGTTAAAAATTGGGTCTAACGTAATCACGACGTTACCCAGTAACGTTGTACCCGCGGTCAGTAATATTGGCCGCATACGAACAACACCAGATTCAATCAACGCATCATGTAAGCTACGACCTTCAGCCAGCGATTGCTGAACAAATTCAATCAAAACGAGTGAGTTACGCACCACAATCCCAGCTAACGCAATCATGCCGATCATCGCGGTCGCCGTGAACAGAGCTGGGTTGGGGTAATTACCGATGTCACTGCTTAACACATTCAAAATCCAGAACCCCGGCATAATCCCAATCACAGTCAGAGGTATCGCCAGCATGATGATGCCCGATACCGCAGGTAAACCAGTTTGAATCAACATCACCACAAATACGCCAAGCAGCGCAGCGCCATAAGCAATGCCTAAATCGCGGAATACGTCCACTGTGATTTTCCATTCCCCCTCACCACTCCAAACCACTTCGATGTTGTCTGGCACGCTCCAATTGACACCAGCGCCATTGCTCAAGTACGTGCGATCTTGCCAGTGACGATGCACATCTTCCGCGTGAGTTGTATCTTGGTCAGCCATCACATCGGCAATCACTTCACCCGGAACACGCCCAACTACCTCGGCGTAGACATACACAACAGGCTTGAGGTTTTTATGGAAAATCGGTTTGTCCGTTGCGCGTTTCACAAAATGACCGACTTCAGACAACTGCACGATAGGCTGAGGAGCATCCACAACCGCCCCATTGGATTCTACTTTTGCAATGCCCGGACGGCCTCGCACATAAAGTTGCTCTAGTTGATTAAGGTTATCTCTGTCTTCGCGTCGGAGCTGCACTTCGATAGGTAGTGGGTCCACTTCTCTTGGATCGGCGATATAACCGAGCACTTTGGCGTTCGCGGCGGTAATAAGCGTGTTATTGATATCAGCAACAGAAACACCAGACAGCGCCGCTTTTTCTTGATCAACGATGAATTGCCACGTTTCTAAATCACCTTGGATGCTGGTATCCACCTCAGAAACCAACTGTTCTTTGCGAAGCCTATCCGCGACTTTCTCTGCTTGGATCATCAGATCTTCATAAGATGTCGCTTCATCACCGTAAACTTCTGCCGTAATGGTGGCGATAACAGGCGGGCCTGGCGGCACTTCGACTAGCTGCACGTCAGCGTCAAACTTATCTGCAATCTGCTCTAAATCCGCCCTGAGTCGTGTCACCAGTTCGTGTGATTGCATTGCGCGGCGATTCTTCTCTGCAAGAACGACTCGAAGCTCGCCTTGGTATGGTTCGCTGCGCATAAAGTAGTGGCGCACCATGCCGTTGAAATCCATTGGGGAAGCGGTGCCTGCAAAGCCCGACACACTTGTCACTTCCGGCACCGTCATTAAATAGTCCGTAAAGCTCGACAGCGCGTTGGAGGTATCCACAAAGCTTGAAGACTCTGGCATGTTTAATACCAATTGGAACTCATTTTTATTGTCATAAGGCAGCAACTTGAGTGGAACTAAGCGAAGTGCTGGCAACAATGCTGCCAAGACGAACAACAAGGCAACCAAACCAAGGAAAAGCCATGCTTTCTTGCGACTTTCAAGTAGCGGAATCAACACACCACGATACAAACGATACATCGGCGAAGATTGCATGTCATAGTGGCCGTTTTCCTCAGCACCTTTGAGTAGCTTCTTGGCAAGCCAAGGCGTGATCATAAACGCGACAACGGTACTAAAGATAACGCTGATCGGAACGTTGAACGCCAGTGGCGCCATGTAAGGCCCCATCATCCCAGTGATAAAAAACATCGGCGTAAACACGATAACAATCGCGACCGTCGACATTAACAAGGCGCTACGAATTTCTGCCATGGCGAGAACAATCGCATTGGTTCGTGTTAGATTTTTTCGTTTGAGGTAGCGTTCAATGTTGTCGATACTCGCGATCGGATCGTCCACGATCAAACCTAGCGCCAAAATCAATGCAAAGAGTGTGACTCGGTTGATGGAATAGCCAAATGCCAAGTCCATCCCGAGCGCGGCACCATAGCTAATCGGAATCGCGATACCAACCACCAATGCGCTTCGCCAGTTCAAGAACAAACCGACAAACACCACGACCGTTAGAATAGAGATGCCAAGGCTTGATACCAAGTTGTTTACTTTCGCATTCGCCGTTTCGCCATAGTCACGAATGACTGCAACTTGAACTTGTGGAGGAAACTGCTCGGATTGAAGCGCCGCCAGTTTATCCCGAACAGACTGAGCGACGTTAACCGCGTTCGAGCCTTTTTGTTTAGCGACAGAAATGAATACCGCTGGGTATGCTTCATCGTGGTTTTTATCGCGATACCAAGTATCGGATGTTGCCTCACCTTCACCGTCGTAAATACGCGCGACATCTTTCAAATAAACGGGTTTGCCATTGAGCACCGCGATAACAAGATCGCCAACTTCTTCGGCGTTGGTCAGAAACCGTCCCGACTCCAATGTGTAATTTTGCCCGTTTACGCGAACGTTCTTGCCTTGGGTTTTGCTATTACTGAGCTGAATGGCCTGTTCGAGGTCATCGATGGTTACTTTGAAGTTTGCCATCGCAACGGAATCAAGCTCTATCTGGATTTTTCTCGGCTCACCGCCAATCACTTCCACCTTGTTGGTGGCATCCAATGATTTAATGCCTAACGTGGCTTGGTCTGCAATACGTCTCAACTGATGGCGATCGAGAATGTCTGGATCGGTGGAATAAATTGCGGCAACAACAATGGGTACATCATCGATTTCAACAGGCTTTACAAGCCAGTTAGTGACAGAAGGAGGAACTTTGTCTTGGTTGGAATAGAGTTTGTTGTAAAGCTTAACCAGAGCATCTTCGCGGTTTTCACCTACATAGAAACGAACGATGACTTGCGCAGCACCTTCCATTGACGAAGAATAAACGTATTCCACACCGTCAATTTGGCTAACAAGCTTTTCTAATGGTTCAGTGATTTGATTTTCGACTTGAGAAGCGCTGAGTCCGGGAGCCGAAACCAATACATCGGCCATCGGCACAACGATTTGCGGGTCTTCCTCTTTCGGGGTCAACCACAAGGCCGCAGCACCGACCACAAGCGCGAGCAAGATCATGATCGGAGGGAAAAAGCTGTTCATCACAGACTGAACAAAACTTCGCTTTAGTTTGTCGGGCATCCTTTCCCCTCCATATCAGATTGATTGTTTACGCGTTCGCAGTTTTCATCTTCTTCGCGTTACGGTTAGTAATGATCGCTTTCGCGAACAGAGATCCAACTAACATCGCAAGGAAGAACACTACAATGCTCACGTTGCCTAATGCCAGACTCGCAACTGCAGGGCCAGGGCAAATACCTGCCAACCCCCAACCTAAACCAAAGATCGCCGCACCAGATAACAAACGTCCGTCGATGTTCTTATTGGTTGGTGTGCAAAACGCTTCACCGCTAACTGATTGTTTTCTCGGCTTGATGATTAAAAAATAGCTTGGCATGAATACCGCGAGTGCGCCGCCCATCACAAAAGCCAAACTTGGATCCCAACTGCCAGAAATATCTAAAAATCCAATGACTTTAGCTGGGTCGATCATGCCGGACACCGCCATGCCCATACCGAATAACACACCGCTCAAAAGAGCAGAAAAACGAAAAATAGTCTTGTTCATGGAATCTCTCTTAAACTAGGTGAAGTCGAACGAATACCGTTAGGCCAGCGACGGACATAAATACACAGGTCGCCACAATAGAGCGCTTAGACAAACGGCCCATGCCACAAATGCCGTGTCCGCTAGTACATCCGTTACCCAGTCTGGTCCCGATTCCGACCAATAAACCAGCGGCAATCACCATCCCTAAAGAAAGGTTCGCGGTACTAGGAGCCGCAACGCCCAACATCAGAACGCTAATCAAGCCACCAGCTATCATTCCAACCGCAAAAAGCAATCGCCACGAATAATCACCTTTTTTCGGTGACATAATGCCATTCATAATTCCACTGATTCCGGCAATTTTACCGTTAACCAACAACAATATAGTGGCGGAAATCCCTAACAAAATGCCACCAAACAACGATTCCCATGGAATAACGTTTAACATTATTTACCTCTAAAATCTTAGCTACGAATTAGTTACAGAAAACGCCATGAAGCGCTTTAATTAATGACTCAACTCTCGGTTCTGACAACGAATAAAACACTTGCTGTGATGCCTTACGAGCCGTGATCAATTTGTGCTTGCGAAGCACCGTTAAGTGCTGTGAAAAGGCGGACTGGCTAAGGAACGAGTTCTTTTGCAGTTCCCCAACACCAACTTCACCTTGGGTCAGTTGGCACAACACCATTAGCCTTTCCGGATGTGCCATTACTTTTAGGAGATCAGCAGCTTCATTGGCATTGCCTTTCATTGCTGCTACATCCATATCTGTATAGCTCATGACTCACCTCTACATTAAAAACTAAATTAGATATTACTAAAACAATATCTTTAGTCAACACTAAATTAGTAATTGTGAATTTAGATAAATTAACATTAGACATTTCTAATTTAGTTAATTATAGTGATGAACATCAAAGGATGGCGTTCTCAGTTTGAGAGTACGAAGGAGAAGAGTTATGACGTTAGAAAATGCAGTACGAGTTTTTGCAGGCACGATGGTATTGGTCTCGGTCATACTAACCGTGTTCGTTCACAGTAACTTCATTTGGTTCACCGTGTTTATCGGCGTTAATCTTATTCAAAGTGCTTACACGGGAATCTGCCCTGCTGCTTATTTTTTAAAGAAATTTGGTTTTAGATAATCTAGAGCGCAGTGACCTTTCACACAGGCTATTCGTGAAAGGTCAGCTCGCCCTAAAACTTGGAGTTAAAAATGACTAAGATCTTAATCGTCGGTGGTGTTGCAGGTGGTGCATCTGCGGCGGCGCGTGCTCGTCGTCTGAGCGAAGATGCCGAAATCATCATGTTTGAACGTGGCCCGTTTGTTTCATTTGCCAACTGTGGCTTGCCTTATCACATCGGCGGCGATATCCAAGAACGCAGTAAGTTACTACTACAAACGCCAGAAAGCTTTTTAGCACGCTTTAACGTTGATGTTCGCGTGATGAATGAAGTAGTTTCTATTAACCGACAGGACAAAACCGTTACCATCAAAAACCTGTTGGATGAGTCTGAATACGTAGAATCATACGACTTCCTACTGCTTAGCCCAGGTGCTGGTCCTATTGTTCCACCAATCCCAGGCCTCGATAACCCGCTCACCCACTCGCTACGTAACATTCCAGATATGGATCGCATCATCGAAACGATCCAAATGAACAAGCCAGAACATGCGACGGTTGTTGGCGGCGGTTTCATCGGTTTAGAAATGATGGAAGCCTTCCACCAACTTGGCATTAAAACCTCTCTAATCGAAATGGCAGACCAAGTCATGACGCCAGTAGACCGTGAAATGGCAGGTTTTGCTCATGCAGAAATTCGTGACAAAGGTGTCGACCTCAAACTTGGCGTCGCGCTTGAATCTGTGAAATTCGTACCTAACGAACACGTTGCAAGTTTCGACTCTGGTGAGAGTGAGAAACACCAACACCTAGAAGGTGAATTGGAGTTAACACTGAACAACGGTGAAAAACTCACTACCGATATTCTGATCATGGCAATCGGTGTACGTCCTGAGACAAAACTGGCGCAAGAAGCTGGCCTTCAAATTGGCGCACTAGGCGGTATTTACACGAACGAATACATGCAAACCAGCGATCCTTCGATCTACGCTGTCGGCGACGCGATAGAAGAGAAAGACTTCGTGACTGGCGAGCAAACTCTAGTGCCACTTGCAGGCCCGGCAAACCGTCAAGGCCGTATGGCAGCGGACAATATGCTCGGCCGCAAAGAAACCTACCAAGGCACACAAGGGACAGCGATTTGTAAGATCTTTGACCTTGCAGTAGCTTCTACCGGCAAAAACGAGAAGCAACTAAAACGCGCTGGTATCGCATACGACAAAGTGTACGTGCATACAGCAAGCCACGCGAGCTACTACCCTGGTGCCGAAGTGGTGTCGTTCAAAATGTTGTTCGACCCACAATCAGGCAAGATTTTAGGTGCTCAAGCAGTTGGTAAAGATGGCATCGATAAACGCATCGACGTTATGGCTGTTGCACAACGCGCTGGCATGACGGTTGAACAACTGCAGCATCTTGAACTGACTTACGCGCCACCTTACGGCAGTGCAAAAGATGTGCTCAACCAAGCAGCATTTGTGGCAAATAACATCATCAAAGGTGACGCAACGGCGATTCATTACGATGAAATCGACAACCTGACTGAAGATCAAATTCTCCTCGACGTCCGTAACCCGGGTGAATTGGAGTCGGTTGGTTATCTTGAAGGGGCAATCAACATTCCGGTTGATCAGCTGCGCCATCGTATGGGTGAACTACCAAAAGACAAAGAGATTGTGATTTACTGTCAAGTAGGCTTGCGCGGTAACGTGGCATACCGTCAACTCGTCAACAACGGTTACAAAGCTCGTAACTTGATTGGTGGTTACCGTACTTACAAGTTTGCAAAAGCGTAATGTAATCTTCGCAAACATTAAATCTGTTTGATTTGAGAAATAGAAACGGCTGATACATATATCAGCCGTTTTTCTTATCCCGAATATTGTAGTGCTGGTTTGGTAACTATTCCGTTTCCACCAAAGCGATCTTATCGGATGTCGATTTTTCCAATTTGATCGCAATAAACTTGGAGGTTGGCGTAAATGTTCTATCCCCATAACTATCTAAAGGAACTAATGGGTTTGTTTCTGGATAGTAAGCCGCCGCCTGACCTGCTGGCACATCATAGGCAACAAGCGTAAATCCGCTCACGCGACGCTCAACGCCATCTTCCCATAATGACACCATGTCCACTTTGTCGCCCGGTTCAAAACCGAGTTTACGAATATCCGCTTCATTGATAAACAGCACTTCGCGCATACCAAATACTCCACGATAACGGTCATTCAAGCCGTAAAGTGTCGTATTGTATTGGTCGTGTGAGCGCATGGTTTGCAAGATCAAATCTGGCTTTTGGCCTTTTTCGAGTATCGCTTCGCTGATCAACTGCTTCGGCAACTCGCTAGAGCTGAACTGCGCTTTGCCGCTTGGTGTGTTCCATCGACGCTCAGCAGCTGGGTTTACCAAGTGGAATCCACCCGGGTGTTTAAGCTTATGGTTAAAGTCGGTAAAGCCCGGAATCGTGTCGGCAATCAAATCGCGAATACGGTCGTAATCTTCAATCGCCCACAACCAATCAATTGGTTTTGCCCCGAGTGTAGCATTGGCAATACCGGCAATAATCGCTGGTTCTGAACGCAAATGCTCCGAACGCGGTTTTAGCTGACCAAATGAGATATGTACCATGCTGAAAGTATCTTCAACCGTCACACCTTGTGGGCCCGTCGCTTGCTGATCAATTTCAGTACGGCCTAAGCATGGAAGAATAAGCGCATCTTTACCTGTGACAAGGTGAGAACGATTTAACTTCGTCGAAATGTGTACGGTTAAATTACAGTTTCGCATCGCGTTGTGCGTACGTTCTGTGTCTGGCGTTGCTTGTGCAAAGTTACCGCCCAAACCGATAAATACTTTCGCTTGCCCTTCTTCCATCGCTTTAATGGCTTGCACAGTGTTGTGGCCTTCACCACGCGGGACGGCAAAGTTAAATCGACTTTCAATGCGATCCAACAACAGATCTGAAGGTTTTTCATCAATGCCCATCGTACGGTCGCCCTGAACGTTACTATGACCACGCACTGGTGAAAGACCCGCGCCCGGCTTACCAACGTTACCTTGTAACATTTGCACGTTTGCGACTTCTTTAATGGTTGGCACAGAGTGACGATGCTGAGTCAACCCCATCGCCCAACACATGATCACACGTTCTGCACGTCGATACATGCTCGCCACCATCTCGATTTCACTTAAATCAAGACCCGATTGTTCCGCGATGTGTTCCCAAGAGGTTGCGTCCACTTCAGCCAAATACTCATCAATACCTATCGTGTGTTGTTTGATGAATTCACGGTCAAATACCGCTTTGCCACCGTTTTGCAATGCCTCGCGTTCCCATTGCAACAAGAATTTCGCGATGCCACGAAACACTGCCATGTCTCCGCCCAAAGCAGGACGCAAGTACGCCGTGTTGGTAGGCTCTGAGCCGTTACTCAACATCTCAATCGGCATTTGAGGGTTTTGGAAACGCTCTAATCCGCGCTCTTTCAGCGGGTTTAGACAGATAACCTGAGCACCACGTTTTACCGCTTCGCGCAGAGGTTCAAGCATTCGTGGGTGATTCGTGCCTGGGTTTTGACCAATCACAAAAATCGCGTCGGCTTCTTCAAAATCATCAAAGATCACTGTGCCTTTACCAACGCCAATGGTGTCTTTCATCCCGATTGCACTGGCTTCGTGACACATGTTGGAACAATCTGGGAAGTTGTTGGTACCGAATGCGCGCACAAATAGCTGATATAAAAACGCCGCTTCGTTGCTTGCACGGCCAGAGGTATAAAACTCCGCTTGGTGTGGTGAATCCAATTGGTTGAGATGTTTAGCCACAAGAGAAAAAGCCTCATCCCAAGAGACAGGCACATAGTGATCGGACTCGGCATCGTATCGCATTGGGTGCGTGATACGGCCTTGGTATTCCAACCAGTAATCGGTTTGAGTTGAGAGAGAAGAAACGCTGTGATTGGCAAAAAACTCAGGATCAACCAGACGATTGGTCGCCTCCCAGTTTACCGCTTTCGCGCCATTCTCACAGAAATTGACTTTACCACTATCTGGCGACTCGCCCCATGCACATCCCGGGCAGTCGAAACCGCCATTTTGGTTGGTTTTGAGCATAGTGCGAATGTTTTTAACTGCATTTTCACTGCCCCACCAACTTCTGGTTACGGCTTTCAGTGCACCCCAACCACCAGCTGGACCTTTGTATGTTTTTATTTGTTCTTTTTGGCTCACGACTTTACTCCTCGCAGATATACCAGCAAGCAGGGTGCCCGTGAAAACAAGCGCGTTATTTATTGAGATAATGCGGAAGTATTGAAGGGCTTAGTTTCTAATCCATGTATTTTTTAATCCAAATAAGTAACCACTCAACATGCTCTCGCTTGTCCGAGCGTTTACTTATCTAGATTCTTGATATCGGATACCCGCCTACTGTTTCTAAGACTGTTAGATTCAATTTGCATTGTTGCGTCTTGATCTAAATCAAAGATTAAGTCGATATTCAATATGCGTCCAATTGATAATCCTGACCGAGTGATAAACAAAATCTATGACGAATTTTTCCACTGACGGTCATCACATTTTTAATCAATACAATTTATGAGGTTAATCGTTTTCCTATTCGATTCCACCTAGTTCGCTTAACGAACTCAATAAAATCGGTACTCTTGATAATAGATAATATCTATCACACTATAGATACTTTAAATTTGACCCTAATTAATATCAGGAATAGCCTTGATTCAGATCAATTTTGAGTGTGGTTTTATTCTTGACTTGGTTTTGGTTTTCCATTCCCCAGTTAAAACGCTCCAGCGCTTAAAAAAGTACGGTAGTGCTGTGCCCTTTTTAGGGAGTTCCCCCGTACATGTGACTCACAACGCAAGGTTAACAAGCCATTATGGATATCAAACAACTTAAATATCTCATCGCACTTGAACAGACCAAACACTTTGGTCAAGCCGCCGCATTGTGCCACATTACGCAGCCTACCTTGTCCATGAGAATCCGGAGCTTAGAGGAAGAACTCGATCTCGAATTAATCCAAAGAAGTCAACGATTTGAAGGATTTACTGAAGCCGGAGAACGCATTTTAGCTTGGGCAAAAACCGTCTTAGCAGCTCATGATGGATTGCAAGCCGAAGCCGCCAACTGCCGTGGTCAGTTGGTCGGTTCACTTCGGCTTGGAATGGTACCACTCGCCAGCCAAAACCCTATGCAATTGCTCAAACCATTAGCTCAACAGTTCCCTGAGTTACGCTTTCAAATACTCTCCATGACGACCGAACAGATCATAGACCAACTCAATCGCAATCAACTGGATTTGGGGATGTGTTATGTCGATCAAGTCAACACCGCTTACTTCGATGTTATCGAGCTAGATTCAACCAAACTTGGCGTTTTATTCGATGAGCGTCATTTTGATTTTGCCGAATCTGAAGTGTTGTGGGAGTCACTCAATAACATTCCGCTAGGGCTGCTTTCGAAGGGCATGCACTATCGCCACTCAATTGATCTTAGCTTTGTGAGTAAAGGGCTGGTTCCGCAAACCGTCATTGAAAGTAACTCAACCTTTCACTTGATCCAAGCAGTAACCAGTGGCCTTTGTTGCGCCATTATGCCGCTGAATTGTGGATTGGAAGAGTTGAACGATACGCTTCGCATTATCCCTATCGAAGAAGCCGCCGTTCACGCCCCACTAGGTTTGTTAAAGCGAAAACAAGAACCCTTCTCCGCGCTAACCGATCAGTGCTTCGCAGAAGCAAAAAACATATTTAATCGATAACAAGAATCCACACGTCAATTTTTGGCATACATAACGGCTTATGAGGTGATTTCATGAGATGTACTACTCAATCTTATTTTGAACTGTCCGATTTCAATCAAGCACCACCTCAACCAAGTGCGTTCAATTACCGAGAATTGATTGATGGCCGCCCAGTGCAACAAATGTCGCTGGCGAGTGAATCCGCCTTAGCTATCAGCTATAACGGCATTAGCCAAGCGGTCATGATGGTGACGCCAGGCCATCTGGAAGACTTCGTGAAAGGATTTAGCCTAAGCACAGGCATCGTCCACGACTTCAAAGAGATCAAAGACATTGAAATTGGTGGCGATCACGAATCTCACTATGCGGAAGTGGAAATCAGCAACCGCGCTTTCTGGGCGTTAAAAACACAACGTCGGAATCTTGCAGGCACAACCGGATGCGGCATTTGTGGCGTCGAGGCTCTGGAACAAGCTTTGCCTGATTTGGCACCGCTAACACCGTCTCTTCCTCCGCGCTCCGATGTATTCGAAGGGCTGCGAGACAAAGTCGCACTGCATCAAGAAGCCGCACGTGAATCTGGCGCGTTACACGCCGCTTTATTTGCAGATTTACAAGGCAACATCAAGTTGTGCCGAGAGGACATCGGCCGTCACAACGCGCTAGATAAGTTGATTGGTGCATTGGCCAACAATCACATCGAGCCTCAAAGTGGCTTCGCTATCATGACAAGCCGTTGCAGCTTAGAGTTGATCCACAAGGCCGTTCGCGCGCGTATCCCCACTCTGGTTTGCTTATCTGCACCTACAGCGTTAACCGTCGAATGGGCAAGAAGAAACCATTTGAACCTAATTCACTTGCCAAAACACGGCTCGCCGCGTCTATACAGCCCTGCGCCTTAACACGTCAACCTAGCCGAATTCCTAATATTTCTAACAGAGACCTCCGGGTTTCTGTTGTTTGCTTCTCATTCCTAATTGATACTTAGCGACAAGCCACTATTCTCTCCAACCAAACGTGCTCACCCCTTGTCTGCACTAAGCTTACGCATATTAACCCGCTTGCATTTGAACGCTTTCCAATCCGATAAGAACCCAGTCAAAAACCCATAGATTAGTAAGGATTTTGTGTGACTCTTTTCACGCTTTTCCTCCTTCCTAGGCATTTCTAGGAATTTTTCCTATCCGATCTAGGCAACCATCTCATGTGCCTCACAAAACCACTCTCTAGAATTCCGCTCAGTCAAAGGTAACAAGAGCGCATAACGGTCTCCGTTGTGTTTCTAAAACAATTACAAGAGAGTTCATCATGTTAAAATTCCTCGAACAGGTGCGGAAGCCGACCCTCGATCTTCCTGTCGAAGTTAGAAGAAAGATGTGGTTTAAACCGTTCATCCAATCTTACTTGGTCGTATTTATCGGCTACCTAACCATGTACTTGATTCGTAAGAACTTCAATGTCGCGCAAAACGACATGATCTCAACTTACGGTTTGAGCATGACAGACCTAGGTCTTATTGGCCTTGGCTTCTCCATCACATACGGCATCGGTAAAACCGTTGTGTCTTACTACGCTGACGGTAAGAACACCAAGCAATTCCTCCCTTTTATGCTGATCCTTTCTGGTCTTGCAATGCTTGGTTTCAGCTTCAGCATGGGCGGCGGTAGTGCAAGCCTGTTCTTGATGGTGGCTTTCTACGCTCTAAGTGGTTTCTTCCAAAGTACTGGTGGCCCTTCTAGTTACTCAACCATTACAAAATGGACACCTCGTAACAAGCGCGGCTCTTACCTAGGCTTGTGGAACATGTCACACAACGTTGGTGGTGCGGGCGCAGCGGGTGTTGCTCTTTTCGGTGCTAACTACCTATTCGACGGCCACGTAATCGGCATGTTCGTGTTCCCTTCTATCATCGCGATCATCGTTGGCTTTATCGGTATGCGCTTTGGTAGCGACTCTCCAGAAGCTTACGGTCTAGGTAAAGTAGAAGAACTTTTCGATGAAGCAGTGAGTGAAGAAGACACCGCCGCTGAAGAAAACCAGATGACCAAAAAAGAAATCTTTGTTGAATACGTTCTTAAAAACAAAGTTATCTGGCTACTTTGCTTTGCCAACATCTTCCTTTACATCGTTCGCATCGGTATCGACCAATGGTCAACGGTATACGCGTACCAAGAACTTGGTCTGTCAAAAGAAACGGCAATCTCTGGCTTTACTCTGTTCGAAGTTGGTGCGCTTGTGGGTACTTTGATGTGGGGTTACTTATCTGACCTAGCAAATGGTCGCCGCGCATTGGTTGCTTGTGTGTCTCTTGGTTTGATCATCGTATCGCTTGAGTTCTACCAACACGCAACAAATGAATTCATGTACTTGTCGTCTCTATTCGTACTTGGTTTCTTGGTGTTTGGTCCGCAACTTCTTATCGGTGTTGCAGCGGTTGGTTTTGTTCCTAAAAAAGCAATCAGTGTGGCTGACGGTGTGAAAGGTACATTCGCTTACCTAATCGGTGACAGCTTCGCGAAACTTGGTCTCGGTATGATTGCAGACGGTACACCAATCTTCGGTCTAACAGGCTGGAAAGGTACCTTCGCAGCCCTAGATACCTCCGCCATGATTTGTATTGTTTTGCTTGCTTTCGTTGCTATCGCGGAAGAGAAGAAGATTCGACACGCGAAGAAGCTTCAACTTGCACAAAACCAAGCCTAACTTCTCTGCGCGCTTTACTTCGGTAAAGCGCGCAAGATCATTAAAATGAGTTGATCAATTCAGTATCATTAAAGGTTTTTCTATTAGCTCCGTTTTGGGGCTTATTGTTGTTTGTTGTCTGCTCTATTTGGTTGTAATGATGATTCATGTTGCTCTAGTTGATGATCACGTCATCGTGCGTTCTGGTTTCGCACAATTATTAAATTTAGAAAGTGATATTACCGTTGTTGGTGAATTTGGTTCTGTCGCCGAAGCACGCACAGGCTTGCCTGCGGTACACCCACACGTCGTCATCCTAGATATTTCCATGCCCGATGAGAGCGGATTAAACTTACTGAGCGAAATTCCAACTGGCATTGCCTGTGTCATGCTAAGCGTGCACGACTCCCCAGCAATGGTGGAAAAATCACTAAAACTTGGTGCAAAAGGATATCTAAGCAAACGCTGTAGCCCAGACGAACTTATTCAAGCAGTGAGAACCAGTGCGTCTGGCGGCTGCTATCTTACCTCCGACATTGCCATCAAACTGGCAACACCAAGTGACAAAGCTGCATCGCTTTGCCAGCTAACAAGACGCGAAAATGAAGTTTGCCAGCTTTTAGCCAAAGGGCTGGATGTAAAATCTGTCGCGGCAGAGCTTGGCTTGAGCCACAAGACCGTACACGTTCATCGAGCGAATGCCATCGACAAACTCGGCGTGAAAAACAACGTTGAGCTCGCCAAACTATTCTCTCAAGAGTCCTTTTAATGCGAGCCTATTCTGTCACAACGATTTGTGGCCTGTTTGTTATGGCCTGTGCTTGGTTCTGTTTGTGGGTGATCGCCTACTACTTTGTCAACGATCCAGAGCTCGCCATTCTGCTTTTCCCATTCGCCTTACGATTGGGGATTGCGCTGCACACTCGCACCGCTTACTGGCCAACAATCTACGTATCAGAATGGGCGCTGACGATTGCACTGGCGACCTTATTAGAGCAACCTCAATGGCTCACCGTGCTGATCGCCAGCGTTGCCAGCATCCCTGTCACACTGATTGCGAAAAAATACTACTACGGTGACCAAAACCGCCACTTAGCCGTCATGGGCGTTGTGATCATCATTACCGCCTTCATCAACGTAATGGCGGTCGGCTTTCACGTGCCTTCTGTTTACATGGTGTGGTTAGCCAGTATTTCTGGTGGGCTGATGCTGGTTCCTATGTGCTACCTGCTGTGGAACTACCTCTTTCAAAGCCGATGGTCGCCTCTGACGTCACATCTTTTGAACAACACTGTGGTGTTCAGCATTCGACACATAGTGTTTTACTCCGTACTTCTTATCGGCAGCATTCTGGTGCAAACGAGTTTGCCTGAAGAGTTAAAACGATTTGCGCCATTTTGTATGGCTATCCCAATCATCGTGCTGGCACTTCGTTACGGCTGGCAAGGAGCCCTACTCGCCACCATGCTCAACAGCATTGCGCTGATTGCGGCTCGTAGCGGCGTATCGAATCTAGAAATCACCGATTTGTTGTTGTCTCTTTCAGCTCAAACCATAACCGGCATCATGCTGGGTTTGGCGGTTCAAAAGCAAAAAGATCTCAACCACAAACTGCGTGGCGAGCTATCCCGCAATCAAAATCTGTCTCGTCAACTTATCGAAGCGGAAGAATCGGTAAGACGCGACATTGCCCGCGAGCTGCATGACGAAATCGGCCAGAACATTACCGCTATCCGTACTCAAGCCAACATCATCAAGCGCATCGATAACGCAGAAATGAGCGCACATTGCGCAGATACCATTGAGGGGCTTTCTCTCAACGTGTACGACACCACAAAGCGACTGCTAAGCAAGCTAAGACCCAAAATGCTGGATGATTTGGACTTAAAAGAATCCGTCGAGCAACTGACGCGAGAGATGGAATTCGCCAATCACGGAACAACTGTTCAATTGAACTGGCAAGGCGATTACACCAGCCTGAGTGACACACTCAAAGTCACCCTATTCCGTTTATGCCAAGAGTCATTAAATAACGCAGCCAAGTACGCAGAAGCGCAGTTGATCAATATTGAACTGACAATTGGAGAAGCTGCGGTGTCACTGATGATTCACGATGATGGTGTCGGCTTCAAAGTTCAGGACAGCATGAAAGGCATGGGCGTTCGCGGCATGCAAGAGCGTGTGCACGCGTTAGGTGGAAAAATGGTTATCTACTCCACCAGCGATCAAGTGATCGGCACACAAATCAGCATTACTTTACCTAAGGTGTAACTCAAGATGTTTGGATTTTTACGTTCACCTAAATTTACTCAACCGAGTCTGAGCAACGAGCAAATCGACCAGCGTTACCGCCATTGGCGTTTGCACATTATGTTGGGGATGTACATCGGCTACGCAGGTTTCTACTTTACCCGTAAGACCTTTAACTACGCCGCACCAGCGATGATTACCGACCTTGGCTTAGATAAAGGCGATTTGGGTCTTATCGGTACACTTTTCTACATCACCTACGGCTGCTCGAAGTTTATTTCTGGCACGATTTCGGATCGCTCTAACCCTCGTTATTTCATGGGGCTAGGCTTGATAGCGACAGGTCTGGTCAATATCGCGTTCGGCTTTTCTAGCTCACTCGCGGCTTTCATTACTCTGTGGATCTTAAACGCCTGGTTCCAAGGCTGGGGCTGGCCTTCATGCTCCAAGCTGTTAACCACTTGGTATTCACGCTCCGAGCGTGGCTTCTTATGGGCGATTTGGAACACCGCACACAACGTTGGTGGCGCGCTGATCCCTATTTTGGTGGGCTATTTAACCTTACACTACAGCTGGCGTGAAGGCTTTATTCTACCCGGCATCATAGGGGTATTACTCGGTCTATTCGTTTGTTGGCGATTGCGCGACAAACCCACAACAATGGGTTTACCAAGTGTCGGACAATGGCGCAACGACGCACTAGAACTTGCGCAAGAAAATTACGGACGTGGCCTCACCTACCGCGAAATTCTGAAATCGTACGTATTTAACAACAAATACATCTGGCTACTCGCGTTCAGTTACGTGTTGGTTTACATCGTCCGAACCGCAATCAACGACTGGGGAAACCTGTACTTGACCGAGCAGCATCACTATAGCCTGATTAACGCCAACGCTGCCCTTTCTATGTTTGAAATCGGTGGTTTTGTTGGTTCATTGGTTGCGGGTTGGGGCTCAGACAAACTCTTTGGCGGTAACCGTGGGCCAATGAACTTGCTGTTCGCTATTGGGATTTTCTTATCTGTCTCCGCGCTTTGGCTGATGCCTCTGACCAACTTTGCATTCCAAGCGGCGGGATTGTTCTCCATCGGCTTCTTTGTCTTTGGTCCACAAATGCTGATCGGTATGGCGGCAGCTGAGTGCTCTCACAAAGATTCTGCCGGCGCGGCAACAGGATTCGTGGGCTTGTTCGCCTACATGGGCGCAGCATTGTCTGGTTATCCACTGGCGTTAATTCTTGAAGAATATCATTGGACGGGTTTCTTCATCACCATTTCAGTTTGTGCAGCCGTCATTGGCCTTTTGTTGCTGCCATTTTTGCAAGCGCAACCATCACGAAAACCACTCGAACCAAAACCTCGGTTGTAAATCGACTTATCGCCCTTCGGGCAAATTGGCGAGTGACCTAACCGCGCTCGCCATCCTTATTTAACGTATCTCTGCTCAATTTTTCTTCCGATTCAGTTCGGAGGGTTAACTATGGGAAAAATTCATGAATTTGAACACTATTTCATCGCATAGCTTCTTTCAAATGAACAACAAAATCCAAAACTACGCTTGGGGAAGCACCTCGTCTATTCACGATTTGTTTGGCTTTTCTAACGAAACAAATGAACCTCAAGCAGAAGTATGGATGGGTACTCACCCAAACGGCTGCTCTGAAGTTCAGGTTGAGCAAAACACGCTGCCTTTGTCTGAACTGATTAAACAAAACCAACCCGCTTACTTATCAGCAGAAACCGCAGCGAAATTTGGCGACCTGCCCTTTCTGTTTAAGATCTTAGCGGCCGAACATGCACTGTCGATTCAAGTTCACCCAAGCAAACAAGATGCCGAAATAGGTTTCGAAAAAGAGCAAAGTGCTGGCATCCCACTAAACGCGAGCCATCGTAACTACAAGGATCCAAACCACAAACCTGAGTTGGTGTACGCGCTGACAAGTTACCAAGCCATGAACGGTTTTCGCTCGTATGCCGAGATTATTGAGGCATTTAGCCTTTGCGATATCGATGAGCTACGCGCACCGCTAGATGCATTCAAACGCGAAATCAACTCACAAGGTTTACGAGATTTCTTTGTGCACATTCTGACCATGGAAGGAGAAACAAAAGAGCGAGCACTGAAACAGCTTCTTGCCCACGCTTCACGTCAATCGGAACAATGCACTGACTCGGAGCAAGGCACTGACAGCGATGTTTTCCAGCTCATCTTGAATCTATCCACTCAATACCCCGGCGATGTCGGCTTGTTTGCGCCATTACTGTTGAATGTCATCACGCTGCAACCTGGCGAAGCGATGTTCCTGAGCGCAAGAACGCCACACGCTTACATTAAAGGTACGGGATTAGAGATCATGGCGAACTCAGATAACGTTTTGCGTGCAGGACTCACGCCGAAACATATGGATGTTGAAGAACTGGTTAAATGCACAGACTTTGTGCCTAAGCCGTTTAACAGCCTTGTACTTGAACCCAATGCAAATGGTTGCCAAAGCCTTTACCCCGTTCCAGTGGCAGACTTTAGTTTCAGCATTATTAACCAACCGAACAATGAAGTGGTTGAGGCAAACAGCGCAGAGATTTTGATGGCGATTGATGCCGACCTGACACTCATCAGTGATAACGGTGAGACGTTAACCGCAGCGAAAGGACAATCGGTATTTGTTCCTGCTTACGTTGGCCATTACCGTATTCAAAGTGCGGGACGTGTGGCTCGCGCCTTTAACTAACTTCTGAATAACGGATTCAAGCTAGCGTCTGACCCAAGGGACTGGGTTAGACAATTTATTCCTCTCATAGATTGAGCCTGTCCGGTTTTAAGACACTCATTCTTACACCTTATCGACTCAAAGCCGCTGCGGTCTAAACCATCTAAGTTCTCTGAGAACCATAGATTCCTCTATTCACTGCAACATTCATTGTCAAAACCCATTGATTTCCGTTAAATTCGCCGCTCCAATATCAAATCACTTGGATAATAAAGGCGCTTGCACAGTGGTATTTGTTGCAAAACGTATAATCAACGTTGTAATCAAAGCCCCAATCACTACAATCTCTGGTTCGATTTTTCAGTTAACGTTTGTATGCCGAAGTTAAACCAAGATAACCCTGTTCAAAGCTCCGCCCTTTCCGATATCGAAACCAGCAGTAAGATTCAATCGGCATTAGAACCGAAGTTTCACAAGCCAGAGAAACGTCTCTGCTTAAGCCCTGGCCTATCGGATAAGCATTTGGCGCGCCGTTGGCAAGTATTGGAACAAGTGACCAATAAAGATCATCTTCTTGATCCTTTCACACAATCACATAGCGACGCTTACTCCAACAACATCGAGCACTTCATTGGTACTGTCAATGTGCCGGTCGGCATCGCAGGTCCTTTACGCGTCAACGGTTTGTATGCGAACGATGACTTTTTGGTTCCGCTCGCAACGACAGAAGCCGCGTTAGTCGCTTCCTACAATCGTGGCGCAAATCTTATTACCGCCGCTGGTGGCGCAAGCGCATTGTTGCTAAGTGAAGGGGTGAGCAGAACACCAGTGTTCGCCTTTAATAACCTTGCCAACGCTGGCCAGTTCGTCAGTTGGGTTGTGACCCAGTTTGAAGTATTTCGTCAAATTGCGGAATCCACCACCTCACATGGCAAACTCAAAGACATCAATGTAAATATCGAAGGAAACCACGTTTATTTGGTCTTTGAATACGTGACCGGTGACGCTTCCGGACAAAACATGGTGACCATCGCAACAAACGAAGTGTTCCATCATGTTTTGGCGACCAGCCCAATCAAACCAACTCAAGCATTCTTGGATGGCAACTTATCAGGCGACAAAAAACCAAACGCGCACACACTACGCTCGGTACGCGGTAAGAAAGTATCCGCCGAAGTGACCATTCCGGCTGAGTTGGTGGAAAAATACTTGCATACAACGCCGGAGTCTATGGTTCAATTTGGCAAAATGACAACGGTGGGCGGTTTACTCAGCGGGACAATTGGCGTCAACGCGCATTACGCAAACGCCCTTGCTGCGCTGTACATTGCTTGTGGTCAAGACGCCGCTTGCGTTGCAGAGTCTGCCATTGGTATCACTCGTATGGATGTGGACGCTCAAGGCAACTTGTACGCGTGCGTGACCTTGCCGAACATCATGGTGGGAACGGTTGGCGGGGGCACAGGCCTTCCAACACAAAAAGCATGTTTGGATATTTTGGGTTTGCACGGCAACGGCAAAGCGAAAGCCTTAGCCGAAGTAGCAGCTGCGCTTTGTCTGGCTGGCGAACTCTCGATTGTTGGCGCATTTTGTGCCGATCACTTCTCCCGAGCTCATCATAAATTAGCGCGTAAATAACAGACTCGCCGCTCAGAGAAGGCCTTTTGTTTTTCTCTGAGCGCTGAACTTCTGCGGGGCACTTATTCAGATCCTTCTCTTCGATAATTTTCTTTCATGGCTCATTCGTTTTAAACACCGAGTTCGCTCTCATCGATAAAGCCGCCTCTTTACATTGGGCAAAATTGACCGTCAGTTCCGTATCTGTACACAATTATTCTCTTTCTTACGCGGTTTTTCTTTCTTTTTGTCTATACATAAAATTCAGTAAGTTATCTCAAATTACCAATTCCTGTCGTTACAAAATCGTACTATTTTCAGTAATTGTGTTTTTTATTAGTCACTTATAGCGACTATACTCACCTCTGCAGCTGCTTGATTTTTCTAAATTTATTTTAAAGCTCACACGAGCGTCACTACTCCCGTTAAATGGATTTAAGTCGTTCCTTTGGGTAAGCGAGTTAACTATGAGACGTCAGAAACAAAATGGAATTTCTTGTTGGGTGCTAGGATTCTTAGCCATGTTGCTCTGCTATGCAGGGCCCGCTTCCTCAGAAGAGGATTCCGCTAACTTCATCAATGCGCGCTTTCTTTATCAAAGTACGTTTGGACCAACGCCAGCCTTGATTGATCAAGTCGAAGAAGTTGGCATTGAAAGTTGGCTCAAACAACAACTTCTTCTTCCGGCGACCTATCATCGTCCTCTCTACGACACTCCTTTTAGCAAAGGAGCACAAGCAAATCGAGAAAATGCTTGGTATCAAATTGTTCTCACATCAGAAGACCAGCTTCGTCAGCGAATGGCGTTTGCGTTAAGCCAAATACTCGTGGTTTCGCGCTATGGCGGAGCACTATCGAGCAAGCCAACAGGCCTAGTGGACTACTACGATGTGTTGGTGAAGCACGCCTTTGGTAACTATCGTGATCTTCTACACGAAGTGGCTATCCACCCGGCGATGGGCAACTACCTATCGATGATGGGCAGCACTAAGGAAAATACTTCAACAGGCGCGCTACCGGATGAAAACTTTGCCAGAGAACTGATGCAGCTTTTTACGTTAGGACTTTACGAGCTAAACCTTGATGGTAGTGTAAAACGTGATCCTAAAACCGGAAAACCGCTGCCGACCTACTCTCAAACTGATATCCAAGAACTGGCCCGTGCGCTAACTGGTTGGAAAAATTCAGACACGGCATTTGTTGAACCCATGCGCGTGATAAACAGCCGACATGATACCAACGAAAAAACCGTGTTGGGAACAACCATTCCTGCGGGTTTGACCGCCCAAGAAGAGCTCTCACAAGTGCTGGATATATTGATGTCTCATCCTAACATTGCGCCATTTGTGTCGAAGTTTTTGATTCAACGATTCGTCTCTTCTAACCCAAGCCCGGAGTACGTTGCGCGAGTTGCTCGCGTATTCAACAACAACGGAAAAGGGGTAAAAGGTGATTTAAGCGCAGTGATCCGCGCGGTTTTACTTGATAACGAAGCCATGGGGTTAACCAACACGCCGCCAATGAAAGTGAAAGAGCCCATTTTGGTGCTCACCAACTTCCACCGAGCCGCAGGCTTTACACTTACCGCTGCGCGCTATGACGGAGCAACAACAGTGATGAACACCGCAGAACAAGGCGCACTGCGCTCTCCTTCAGTATTTAATTTCTACTCGCCAGACTATCAACCTTCGAATGAGTTTGTGCAATCAGGCATGGTGTCACCCGAATACGAATTGCTCGATTGGTCAGTGTATACCGATCTGGTCAATTTCATGCTCAGTAGCACTCGCTCGGGTGGTGGCGATACTTATACGCTGGACTTTAGCGAACTGTATTCCCTACTCGATGATCACGAAGCTCTCGTTGAGCGTGTCGATGAACGATTCTTTGCAGGCACGGCTTCGCCTGAGCTCAAAGCGCTTTTGCTAGAAGTGTCGGATGAGTATCGAACCGATTACGTACCAACAACAAAACTCGCACTCGTTATCTTTACTGCGATTTCTGGCGATGAGTTTTACATTCAGGATTAGGGGTGAATTATGGACATTTCGAGACGTAACTTTCTAAAAAGCACCGCATCGTTTGGGGCGATCGCTTCACTCGGATTGCCGGGTTATTCACTTGCCGCGCCTTCAAATGATTTCCGAGCGCTGATCTGTGTGTACTTAGCTGGCGGAAACGACGCGATTAATACCATATTGCCGCTATCTGATTTTCACTACAACCAGTACGCCAATGTGAGAGGATCTCTTTCTGTTGCCAAAAATACCATTATTCCCATTGGATTGAATGCGAACGACGCAAACAACAACGCCGTTCCGCTTGGGCTGCATCCTAAGTTGTCGGCACTTGCTCCGCTATTCCAACAAGGCGATGCTAATTTGGTGCTTAATAGCGGCATTCTCAACCAACCTGTGACAAAACAAGCCATCGAACAAGGTGATGTTCCATTGCCAGAGCAGCTGTTTTCTCACAACTCACAGACCGCATCTTGGCTGCGCGGTGGGATGGATGCTTCTACGAATTTAGGTTGGGCTGGACGCATGCTCGATGTGCTAACGTCAGACGCTCAAATCACACCGCTGTATAGTGTGCATGGCGATACGTTGTGGTTGAAGGCCATGGAGCACCGTCAGACCGTACTCAAAAAAGACAAAGCGGTTCAATTGACGGCGGTTGGAAATCCACTTTACGAAGAGATTTATCAAAAACTGCTCTCACAAAGCGCAGATAACCCGTTCAGTGGGCATTTTAATTTGATGGTCGACGAATCCATGATGATGAGCAACATCCTCGCGGAGCAACTGAAACTGATCGATGACGCGCCTTTATTCTCCTCTTCTACGCTCGGCAAACAAATGCAGACCGTGTACAAATTGATCGCCAGCCAGAGTGCGCTTAGTCAGCAGCGACAAGTGTTCTTTGTAAAACATACAGGATACGACTTGCATGACTCGCAACTTGCGCGACACCCTTTGTTACTCGAAGATCTCGCCACCAACCTAAATGCCATGTATCGCGCAGTTGATAAGCTCGGTATGAGTAAAAACGTGACCACGTTTACGATGTCTGACTTTGGTCGACGAATAATCAATAATGGTAACGGTACCGATCACGGCTGGGGCGGTCATCAGTTATTGATAGGTGGTGCGGTAAATGGCAGTGCGCCGATCGGTACGTGGCCAGAGTTAACACTTGGAGGGCAAGATGATTACTCAAAAGGTCGATTGATTCCGACTATTGCCGCAGACCAAGTTGGCTCAACTCTCGCACAGTGGATGGGAGTGAGTGACAATGCCGCACTGGAATACGTATTCCCGAACATCCGTAATTTCACCACATCTAACCTTGGCTTTATGGCTTAAGCCAAGCGGCTCAGTTTCGTTTATTTAATTGTCAAAAAGGGAGCGCAATGCTCCCTTTGCAATATCATCTATGTTAACGAACGTTCATTAAACTTCGTCACGACGACGTTCGTTACAAAGCTTGATAGCGCGCTCAAGTAATTCTAGCGCGGATTTTTCACACTCAGGCAGAGCCGCATCACTTTCACCAATTGGCGTTACGCGGTCACCCCACTTCAGCACTGCTGCACCCCACGTCAAACCTGCACCAAACGCAGCCAGAAGCATGTTATCGCCAGGATTTACTCGGCCTTGCTCTACCGCCTCACACAATGCAATTGGCACCGTTGCCGCAGAGGTATTGCCGTAGTTTTGAATGTTCACAAACGCTTTGTCTTGAGGAATACCGGAAAGGTCGCACAGCGTTTGAATAATACGGATGTTCGCTTGATGCGGAATCACGACATCAATTTGTTCCGTCGTCAACTGAGATGCTTTCAGTACGGTTTTCGCCGCTAGGCCCATGCCTTTCACTGCGCGTTTGAAGATCTCTTGACCCACAAAGTTGAAATCCCAGTAACCGTTATCTTCCGCAAAGCGGTCCATACAAGTACCAAACTTCGGTACAGAAAGAATATCGCGACCTTTGGCATCACAACCAATTTGCGATTGCAGCAAGCCCGTTTCTTTCTCTGTGCGAGATAGAACCACCGCACCCGCGCCGTCACCAAATAGAACCGCGGTATCACGCATCGCCCAGTCAATGTAGAAAGACAAGCGTTCCGCACCGATGATGATGGCGTGTCGGTAGTTACCGGACTGAATCAAACGCGTGCCCGTTTCTAGGCCGTATACAAAACCGGTACATGCAGCGTTTAAGTCGAAAGCCGCCGCTGAGCGAATGCCCAGATTTTGCTGCACTTTAGACGCAATGTTTGGAATAAGTGAATCAGGAGAGCACGTTGCAACAATGATTAGGTCGATTTCGCTTGCTTCAACGCCTGCTCTTGCCAACGCATGCTGAGCAGCTACTGTCGCCATATCTGAAGTATTTACATGGCTAATACGGCGATTTTCGATACCTGTTCGGGTGCGAATCCACTCATCTGAAGTATCAAGGAAAGTGCTAAGATCATCGTTAGAGAGCACGGTTGGCGGAACACATTTCCCCCAACCTGTAATTTCAGCGTAGTAATTTGTCATCGCAGACCTATTTATTGTTGTATTTTAATGAAATATCTAAGAACCTGATCCGGTTCTATTATAAAACTTGCTATTCCATAAAATTTGCAAGTAAAAAGAAAGTATACGCATTATGAAGCTGACTGGTAAGTCATGTTTTCATCAAGTTGTTATAAAGGAAGAAGTCATGTCATCGTTTAAAACTCGTTGCCCATCTTGTGGCGGTTTAAATCGTGTCCCTAATGAGCGTGTTGCAGAATCTGCAACGTGCGGTAAATGTAAGAGCCCGCTTTTAGATGGCGCGCCTATTGAAGGTACACTCGATAACTTTTCTGCACTATTAGAAAGCTCAACGCCAGTTGTTGTCGATTTTTGGGCTCCATGGTGCAATCCGTGCGTCGGCTTTGCTCCTGTTTTCTCGGATGTCGCGCAAGAACAATCAGGAACGGCTCGTTTTGTAAAGATTGATACTGAAGCCCAACAACAGCTTGCGGCGCAATTTGGTATTCGCAGCATTCCAACCATCATGGTATTTAAGAACGGTCAGCGCGTTGATATGCTGAATGGTGCGTTGCCTAAATCGCAGTTTGATCAATGGTTAAATCAAGCACTTACAAAATAATTCTAGCCTTGAGCCTGCCAGTCTGGCAGGCTTTTTTATGCAGCAAATTGCCATATAATATCGACAAATTTTATTTGTCGATACGACACAAATTTATCATTTTACATGCCTACTAATTAGCCTCATATTCGCGCCGAATAACCCCTAGATTTCTCTTAATTTATAGGCGCAAAACATTGGAAAACACAGTCGTTTCTGCAGCATCACCACGAGTTACAGTTCCAGTCGTCGCACTGTCTCTTTACGCGGTTGCTTCAGGCTATTTGATGAGCTTGATCCCACTCATGCTCGGCGAATACAACATCTCTGCTGATTACGCGAGTTGGTTGGCGAGCGTGTTTTATGGCGGCTTGTTGATTGGTGCCATGTTTATCGAACGTATTGTTCGTAATGTTGGCCACCGCAAAGCATTTATTGGCTGTTTGGCTGCCTTTTCGCTCACTATCGTTGCTCTACCAGCATTCCCGAATGGCCTAGTTTGGCTCGTTGCGCGCTTTATTGCTGGTGTAGCAGTTGCAGGTGTGTTCGTGATCGTTGAATCCTGGTTGATGTCAGGCGACGAAGCATCACGCGCAAAACGCCTAAGCCTATACATGCTTTCTCTATACGGCGGCTCGGCTCTAGGTCAATTTGGTATTGGCGTTCTTGGCGTAAGTGGCGGCGTACCCTTTGTTGCGATTACAACATTGATCCTAATGGCGATGCTGGTACTGATGTTTATTGATTGCGAACAACCGAACAGCCATGAATCGACTTCATTGTCATTCAAACAGATTGCAAAACTCAATCATGCAGCGATCATCGGTTGCGTCGTATCTGGTTTAACCTTGGGTGCGATTTACGGCCTTATGCCTGTTGAATTGGCGAACCGTAAAATTACCCACCAAGACATTGGTACGCTTATGGCGTTGGTGATCCTTGGCGGTATGTTGGTTCAACCTATGGTGACCACATTAAACAAATACATGAGCCGAACAGTCTTAATGGCGTTCTTCTGTATTTTGGGTATTTTCTCTATCGGTTTGACGTTCATCTCTACGTCTACCGCAGTGTTGGCGGCGTCGCTTTTCCTATTGGGCATGGCCACGTTTGCTCTATATCCAGTGGCAATCAACCTCGGCTGTGAAGGACTTGATGAACGCTTTATTGTCTCTGCAACTCAAGTCATGCTGTTTAGCTACAGCGTAGGCTCAGTAGCAGGCCCAGTAGTCGCAGACAAATTTATGGGCCAAGTACACGGCTTGTTGGGTTACTTGTTTGCGGCTTTGGTAGCGACATGCGTTTACATGTTGCTTGCAGCGAGCAAAACCAAACAGCAAATGGCTGCGGGCCTATAAAGCTAAAACAACCAAATGACCATTGAAAACGAGGGCTATCTGCCCTCGTTTTTTTATGCGTTTTCCATTAACTGCTTTCGATAACGTGTTGGTGAAATGCCGTAGAACTTCTTAAATCGATGCGTAAAGTTGTACGGGTCTCGGTATCCCAATCTATTGGCAATCATCGCAATTGACCACGCCCGGTATTGCAACAAGTCCGCAGCTTTGTGCATTCGCAGCTCGATCAACTTGCTCCTCGGACTCATATTGAAGAGCTGTTTCGACAAACGGTTTAGCTGTTCTTCACTAATAAAACATCGCTTAGCCATTTCACTGACAGTCCAAGGCAAATGCAGTTGCCCTTCTATCTCATTAAACAAGGTCTGAACACGCGAAAGCGACGTACTGATTGGCGTTTCTACACTTTGCACCAACCGTTGAACTTCACTGATCAATAACTGACGAAAACCAGAGCGTCCGCCGATTTCGTTGTAGAGTAAGGTCATCAACGACCAAATCTGTTCTGAGCCACGAAATGGAATCACGCACTGGCCAAGATCATTGAGATGATGCCATGCAGGTGCATTTTGCGGCAGCAACCAGACCATTTTCCAACTTCCCAAACGCGGGTTGATCTCGAAACGAAAGCAAGTGTCTACGGGCAAGATGGTCAGCGTGTAGGGTTCGATCTCCTTAACGCAATTCGGCGTAATCAACACACCGCCGCCTTCTAACGTGAATAACAACGTATGCACGCCCACCTTGTCGCGCTCAACGTGATAACCGTCGTGCAGCTCAGCCAATCCCGCCATAAAAATATCGGCACGTTGCCATTCTGGAATTTCCGTTAGCGTAAGAAAACGTTCTTTGCACGCAGGCGCAAGGTAGACGTCATCGTGCCACTCATGTTGAGGAGAGAATTGACCAATGACGGATTCGCACAGGTTTTGTCGATTTTCGAACATGTATTTATGCCTCGGTTGGTTTTATATTCCCCCACAAAATGAGGAGTGACTATGACGAACAATACTGACATCAAAAATCAAGCAAATCCTATGTCTGGCGACTTGTTACGTCAGATTATTCGCTTAGGTTTTCCTGTCGCAATCCAAAGCGCGCTTGTCGCGATATTGGCATTGGCTGATGTTCTCATGGTTAGTGACTTTGGTAAAGAAGCGACAGCGGCTGTGGGAATTGCGTCAAAATGGCATTTCGTGGCGATCATGATCATGGCCGGTCTAGCCTCTGCCAACGGCACGCTCGTTGCTCAATATTGGGGGCGAAATGATGCCGTCAGTGCCAAAACCGTCACTGGAATCGCCATCCGATTTGGCTTAAAAGTGCTTATCCCAGTGACGTTGATCATCACGCTTGGTAGCGAACTCATCATACGTTTACAAACCAGCGATACACGAGTGATTGAGTTGGGTGCGACTTACTTGTGGTATGCGTTTCCGGTGCTGTTGCTTACGCATATCGTCATCGTGCTCGAAGCCAGCATGCGCTCCTCGGGAGACACCGTCACTCCGCTATTAATGGGGGCAATGACCATCGTCCTTAATATTGGTTTGAATTTCTGGTTAATCAAAGGCGGCTTTGGCATCCCAGCAATGGGGGTCGCTGGTGCGGCATTCGCTACGACCATTTCTCGTTTGTTCCAAGTACTCGCCATGATTGCCTACATGCGTTGGCGGAAGCACTGGTTGCTGGAAGTAAAAGAAGGCTCTGAACGCCCTTCGCTGTGGCTGTCTTATCGTCGTCTTGCGCTGCCAATGACGCTAGGTGCGCTACTTTGGGCAATCGGCACCATGGTTTATCAGATGATTTTTGGCCACATGGGGACAACCGAATTGGCGGTGTTTAGTATGCTCGGCCCATTTGAATCACTCTGTTACTCGATTTTCTTTGGGATCTCTGTGGCATGCTCTGTGATAATTGGTCAATCCTTGGGGCGTGATGCCTTTGAGCAAGCTGAATACATGGCAAAATTCTTTATCAAAGCAGTCTTTGTGTTTGGTATTTCCATCGGAGCACTGTTGCTTCTTAATCGTGAGTTGATCATTGCAGCATTGAATTTAGATAACCCTGAGCTTTACCCACTCGCAGCCCCTGCGGTGATGATTTTGTGCTGCGCGATTTGGTTGCGTATGTTGAACATGATCATCATTAACGGGATTATTCGAGCTGGTGGCGACAACGTATTCTGCTTACGCATGGACTTTATCGCCATGTGGATGACAGGCTTACCACTTTGTGCAATCGCTGCGTTTGTTCTTGGTTGGGAGTTTAAGTACGTGTATGCACTGATGATTGCAGAGGAAGTCGTTAAGTTGGCGTTGTGTTATCGTCGATATACGCAAAAGTATTGGATAAAGAATCTAACCGTCGTTACGACTTCTTAGTATCGCGTTCTTCATTGATTCTTTTGTGGCGGTTCGATGCATTGGCAGCTGGTTTTTCAGGAACCTCGCGTTTCTCGTGCAGCAGGTGCCGAACTGCCAGAATCGGATGTTTGAGTAACATTCTCGGGCCTGAATAGCGCATCACTAAACGCATCTGTTCTTTAGGTTCGGGTTTATAGCAGTGGATTGGGCACTTGTTACACGTCGGTTTTTCTTCTCCGTATGGGCATCGGTCCAATCGCACTTCCGCGTAATCAAGCAGTTCACGGCATTCGCTGCACAGCGCATCTTTGGTTCCATGATGATCATGGCAATACACCTCCACCATCGCTTTGACGGTTTTAAATTCGATGGCGAGTTTGCCAAGTAAAATATCGCTCATGGTATTGCCCAAAATCACAGTTGGAGAGTGTAGAGTTCTAAAGTTCAGCCATTATCATATTGCTGCTCAACACGTTCAAATTCGAAACCGAGTTTTTTCAGCAAACTTATACTACGAATATTATCATTATTCGTAATCGCGACCAGTTGACTAAGTTGCATCGCTTGTTTCGCGTACTCGACTACTGCCTTTGCTGCTTCTATAGCAAAACCTTGGCCGTAAGCTGAAGGAAGAAAACCATAGCCGATGTCGTAAGCGTTCAAGGTATCACGCTTCACTAACCCACAAATGCCTAGCGGCTGTTTTGTCTGCTTATCTTCAACCACCAGCAAGCTCACACCTTTCTTTTCTTCCATACGCAGCATGTTCTCTTTGATGTAACGATCCGCTTCGTAATCGGTTCGCATTTGCTTATCCCCAACAAAGCGATAAAAGTCAGGGTGGTTGTAGAGCTCCAATATAAATGGCGCATCATCTACACTCACTAGACGCAGTATCAATCGTTCGGTGGTCAAAGTTTTCATACGAACTCCATTATGGTTGTAACTTGGATGAAAAATCACTATCCTGCCCCGCTAAATTAAAGGACCAACACCATGAACCGCAAGAAGAAAATCAATCAGATCTTAAAAGCGAAGCAGAAGAAGCACAACGCGAAGCTGCATAAAAGCAACAAACCGCGCTACATCTCTAAAGCTGAGCGCGCGAAAATGGAAGCCGAAGAACAACAGCAATCTTCTGAAAACGTTGTAGAGACAGCAACTGCTGACCAAGCTTAAAAAGAAAAGCCGCATAATGCGGCTTTTTTACTTTTAGAAAAGAATATTGAACTTAGTATTCAAGGCTGTAGTTCAGTGTAAACGTGCGACCTCGACCTTTGTAATCATACGCCGCCGCATCGTAGTGAGCGGCGTACAAGATCTGTGCACGTTGACCCCAAGCCGTGGTGTAATCTTCATCAAGCAGGTTTTGAATACCAAAGCCAAGTTGACCAACTGGCAAATTCACATTGCCCAGCAGATCAAACGTGGTGTAACCATCAAGCTTGTTGTTGGCATCATCTTCGTAATCAAACATCGTTTGGCTTTGTAGACGCACTGAATAATCATCCTGATAATAAGCCGCCCACGCGTTCGCTTTTGATGTGCTTGCTTTACCTGCGCTTAAGTCTTCCCACTTCCCGTTAGTTTTTAGCTCAGACACGACATAATGACCAGAAGCACCCAGTAGGATGTCGCTGCTTACCCAATAATTGATGTTTGCTTCTGCGCCGTACACGCGTTGCTCGTCATCGACGTTGGTAATTAGAAGCGTCTTTTTATCGTACTTGATGGAGTTATCCGACACCGAGTAGTAACCCGCCGCTTGCAGTGCGACAGTATCGGTATCTAAGCGATAACCAATTTCGTAGCTGTCCGTTTTAATGCCCGACATTTTTGAATCGGCTACGTTGATGCTGTCTTTGAGTGCGTAGTGCCCGTTGGCATCAACGGCCTCGTAGCTGCCTTGACCGTAGTATTTCGCTGGGTCTGCTAATTCAAAACCTTGTGAGAAGTTCGCCCACAATTGAGATTCATCATTCAACTGATAAATTGTCCCAACATTAAACAAACTCACCGAGTAATCAGTACTGCCACCCGGCACTGCATCGGCAGACACACCTTTGCCCGAAACAATGTTCTTCTGCACGCTGTATGCGACAAAATCATCAATCTTGTTGTCCATATATTGATAACGGTATCCCGCCTGCACAGACCAATCTTGATTGATTTGGTAATCACCTTGCACAAACATCGCGTAAGATGTTACGTCTACACCAGGATAACGCCCCACTTCCGCATACGTTCGGTTAATTAGGTTACCTGAGTTGTCTGCAATGGTTTTGTCGAACAAAGCTTGGTTGCTATCGAATCGATCTAGGTATGCATCCACACCGTAAACGGCACTGAATGCCCCCCAACTTTTCGCCAGCGCTAAACGCCCCGCAAACACTTCGGTTTCTTGCTGTGAAGAGCTTTGGTAATACGGTGTAAAGGTTTGATCTTCGCTACGGTAAGACAATTCACCAATCAATTGATGACCGAATACGTTGTCGTGTGCATAGTTTGCACTTAAAAGTACACGCTCTGTACCATGCTCACGATCGGAATCGAACCCTTTTCGCACATCAACAAATTTGCTATTAACAATGTACAAGCCGTATGGCGAATCTTGCTGGCTGTCATAGTATTGCGCGACTAGGTTTAGCTTGCTGGCATCGGAGATTTGGATCTCTGCCGAACCCATAACATCAAGCGTTGAGTTGTATTGCAGAGAACCTTGAGAAATGTCTGGCGTGACAATGTCACCATTTCCGTCAAATGCACCTTGTGTCTCGGAATACACCACAGAGCCACGTGCTTTTACGATGTCATTCCCACCAGCAACGGATTGTGCGACTTTGTAGTCAAAATCATCGCTGCTGTTGAAGCCTGACGTACCGCCGACAAAAGATTCAAACGCCAATTCATCTGAGTACGCTTTTTTAGTGATGATGTTAATGACACCACCCGTCGCACCAGCCCCATAAATGGAGCTCGCGCCTGAAAGCACTTCAATTCGTTCGATGTTGAACGGGTCAATCGCATCCAATTGACGACTGATAGGACGAGAAGATTGCAGAGAAACGCCATCAATCATGACCAGCATGGCTCTGCCACGCAGATTTTGGCCGTAGTTTGTCCGGCCGCCAGTGCCAACATCTAAAGAAGGGATCGTCGCAGAAAGAATATCACCCAGAGTTTTACCTGCTCGGTATTGTTGAGCAATTTCTTCTTGCCCTACAAACCAAACCGTACCGGGAATATCAGAAATGGATTTTGGCATGACGCTGCCAACCACAACTAACTGTTCATCTGCTGCGTTTTGAGACGCCAGTTGCTGAGCTTGTTCCGCAGCCAATGCGTGCGCTGCATATCCACTGCTCATCGCTAATACGATGAGGTTTAAAGAGAACTTCCTATTTGTCATTGTATTTATCTTTTTGTTGTAGCCAAAGAATCGACAATGATACTTATTATCAATAACAAATCGAGCACTGTTACATAGGTTAACAAGTTGTTAACCATTGCTCTTTTGCATGATTAACTGACGGTTTTTTGCTGCTCTAGGGCAGTCCTCGCAGAGCTTTCTTCCTTCACACTTGTACACCAAGCAGCAGCTTTTTCTGACCAATTTGAGCGGTTGCTCGTGAGGCACACCATGCAAAGCATCGATATGACGCTCATCCAGCCCCAGAGCACTAAGCCACAAGCTAGCGTGCTCTTTAATGATGGCATCGGTCAGTTGAGGGAAATGTTGCTGTAACCTTAACAAGCACGCCAAAATACCGTCTGACATCAACTGATGAGTAAACCCCGGACGAATGCGAATCCACTCGTTCATCTGTTCTTGATAAAAATCGAACAAAGCTCGAATTTGACGCCCTGCCTGCGTAATCAATATTGTGTGATCACCTTGAATATGTTCCTGATCCGCAAAGCGAAATCCTCTTACAAAGCAGGGCTGTAAGTACTGCGCCATATTGCGTAAATTCGGGAGCGATTGAAAACCGTAGATAGAGACAAGCGCAACGTAGATTGGCTGCCAACAGAGCAAATCCCATGTTCTTGTGAGCCAATACGCCCTTCCGGCCTCTGGATACGTTTCAGAAAGTTGACGATACAACTCTTGAACGATGGGATTGATATCATTATCGATATGAATGGCATCCGACTCAATGCGACCAATATCGCCATGTAAATAAGGAGTGATGGTTTGCGATGTTTGAAAGAGTTGCGGGAAAAATGGCTCGGACATGATTGCGTGCGGTTACGGTTTGAGATCTGCCCCCTTTATACTTAACCATGAATCGCAATGCAAACTATTATCTTTTGTATTTGTGCATTTTATATACCGTTGACCGGCGCGACAAGTCAGTATCTATTTCGTTGCTCAACCACTTGAGTAAAACGACACACTATAAAATTCAACAAATGATTAAATCATCAGCAGGTTTTGAGGTATTTCGATTTAAAAATGCCACAGCATAAAAACACCTTGGTAAAAGTTCTGTAACAGTTCGCTCTGATAGCGTGAGTTATTGCCAATAATTGAATCTTGCTGTTTCTTATCCAGCGGAATGTGAACAACATGAAGTATTTTCCATCTGAATATCGGGACAATATAACTAGGTAATTTGGCTATATAGCCCTCTGTTTTGAATAAGGAAATCCACATGTTGTATCTTGAGTTTCTATTTTTGCTCGTGATGCTGTATATCGGCTCACGCTATGGTGGTATCGGCCTCGGGGTCGTATCTGGTATTGGTTTGGTGATTGAAGTCTTTATCTTTAAGATGCCGCCAACCTCCCCTCCTGTCACCGTTATGTTGATCATCCTAGCGGTTGTAACATGTGCATCGATTCTTGAAGCCGCAGGCGGTTTGAAATACATGCTTCAGGTTGCCGAACGTGTGCTTCGTAAAAACCCAAAACGCGTCACCCTGATCGCTCCTTTTGTGACTTACTTTATGACTTTCTTGCTCGGTACAGGTCACGCGGTTTACTCCATTATGCCAATCATTGGCGACGTTGCATTGAAAAACGGCATTCGTCCTGAGCGTCCAATGGCGGCGGCGTCTGTCGCTTCTCAAATCGCAATCACAGCCTCACCAATTTCAGCGGCTGTGGTTTACTACTTAGCGCAACTCTCTGATATTCAGCACGAGATCACTCTGCTTTCTATTTTGCTCGTTACGGTTCCAGCAACACTATTCGGTACGTTGCTAATGTCACTTTACAGCATCAAACGCGGTAAAGAACTGGAAGACGATGAAGAATACCAAGAGCGTTTGAAAGATCCTGTGTGGCGTGAAAAGATCCTCAACACAACTGCAACGTCTCTTGACGAAGTGCTACCAACAAGTGCTCGCAACTCTGTGTTGCTGTTCATCGCTTCTATCTTGGTTATCGTCGTTATCGCGATGTGGCCAGACATTCGTACCATTGTGGATGGCGCGAAGCCAATTAGCATGGCCGTTGTCATTCAAATGATGATGCTCTGCTTCGGCGGTATCATTCTTCTTGCAACCAAAACTGACCCGCGTGACGTGCCAAACGGTGTGGTATTCAAATCGGGTATGGTGGCGGCAATTGCTATCTTCGGTATCGCATGGATGTCTGATACTTACTTCCAATACGCAATGCCTCAATTCAAATCTGGCATTGTAGAGATGGTAACGAACTACCCTTGGACGTTCGCGCTTGCGTTGTTCATTGTATCGGTTGTGGTGAACTCTCAAGCAGCAACGGCTCGTATGATGCTGCCTGTTGGTCTTGGCTTGGGTCTGGATCCTGCACTGCTTATCGGTCTAATGCCAGCGGTGTACGGTTACTTCTTTATTCCAAACTACCCTTCTGATATCGCAACAGTCAACTTCGATACATCAGGTACAACTAAGATTGGTAAGTGGTACTTCAACCACTCATTTATGTCGGTAGGTTTGATTGGTGTGATCGGCGCGTGTTGCTTAGGTTACGTACTAGGACAAATCATCATTCCTTCATAAACAACCTGTAAAGTAAGATTGGAAGCCGAGTCATTGTACGCATAAGTACAGCCTGAATGACTCGCCTTTTCTTTGTCTAGTCTAATGATTACAGCAAGAAATCATCATCAATCGCGACGAAATTATCAGCACAATCAATCAAGGTTTGCGAGGTTAACCTTGGTACACCATAGACGGTGACCTTCTTGTTGTAGCGCTGCTGAATACGTTCCACCAGCAAACTGAAGTCGCCATCACCAGAAATCAAAATCACGCGGTCGACATCAGGCGCAATCTCAATCGCATCGAGCGTGATACCGACATCCCAATCCCCTTTGGCGCTGCCATCTCGACGCTGAATGTAAGGCTTCAACATCACCTCAAATCCCACACCTCTTAGAATGTGATGAAACTGGCGTTGCTTCGGATCGTTACTGGCAATGGCATAAGCTTTTGCGCTTACTACTTCCTTTTCTTGTGTCGCGACATACCAAAACTGGTTGTAATCAAAGTTACTGCGATACGCTTCACGACAAGTGTAATAAACGTTTTGAACGTCAACGAGAATGGCGATTTTTTCTTTGTGGTCTGATTGCATGGTGATCTCATACCGATAATTTGCCGCCTACCCTAAGCCAGATCGCCCAAAAGCACAATGAGCCAATTCCACTAAACTTAACGTATAAACGGAAAATCGCGTTTTTAGGAGTGAGTCATGGGTGGAAAGTTATTGGTGATACTGCTTTTGGGCGTCTTTGCCTCGACGGCACTCGGCTATCCTGCACACACTCAATACTGGCCGCATCGCAGTGTTCTGTATTTCGCGCCTGAAAATGATGATTACGTAAAACAGTTCTTGCTTGAAGCATTGATGCACGAGTGTGAGTTAGTTGATAGAGATGTCGTCACATTGGTGATCACAGAAGACGGCTACGCCGTGCCAAGCTGGCTTAAAGAAGAGTTTGATTTAAAGATACTCGCAGAGATCTACAGCGTGAAAAAAGGCGAGCACACTGCGATTTTGCTCGGTAAAGATGGCTTAGAAAAATACCGCTGGGGGGCAGAAACCGACTGGCAATACATTAACGATTTGATTGACCAAATGCCGATGCGAAAACAAGAGATGCAGAGGCAGCGAAGCCCCTGCGAAATCTGAAGCACTTGAGGAAATGAAGACTCGTGAAGAAACAGGATTCTTCGTTACTTTCCGAACCACGCCAACTTATTATGCAGCTGCGTAACGCTCCCCACCACTATCAATGCAGGGCTCACTGCTTGCTCTGCCATGCTAGACAGTTCATTTAGTTTACCTTGGAACACGCGTTGCTCTGGTCGCGTCCCATTTTCGATGATTGCGCATGACATTTCTGGGTCTAAGCCGTGCGTGATGAGCTTGTCCATAATGTGGCCGCTTTGCTTCAACCCCATATAGAACACAAGCGTGTTGTTTGATTGCGCTAACGAGTGCCATTCAATTTCGCGACCGTCTTTTTGCACGTGACCCGTGATGAATTGAACACTTTGCGCATGATCACGGTGCGTTAGTGGAATACCTGCGTAAGCCGTCGCCCCCGCCGCAGCGGTGATCCCCGGTACCACTTCGTATTGAATACCGTATTCTGCAAGCTCTTCCAACTCTTCACCGCCGCGTCCAAAGATAAATGAATCACCACCTTTTAGGCGCACAACGCGTTTCCCTTCTTGTGCTTTTTCCACCAAAATTTGGTTGATCTGATCTTGTGGTACGCAGTGAAAATCGAGCTTTTTCCCGACATAAATCATCTCTGCGGATGCCTGTGCTAACTCTAGAATCTCTTTCGATACCAAACGGTCATACACCACAACTTCAGCCGCTTGAATCGCTTTCAAACCTTTGACCGTCAGCAAGTCTGGATCGCCCGGACCTGCACCAACAAGAGAAACAAAGCCGCTGTTTAAAGATGAGTTCACAGTAGTCATATCAACGCCTATCGGAAAATTGGGATATAAAGAGTAACACTCACTTAATTGGCTTAGGGTTCAAACTACCCCAAGGAGTTATTACTTTTTATAGCTAAATCAATACAATATCTATCGAAAGTTAAATGAGTTGAATAGCCCTACCCACCAAAGGTAGGGCCAAATAAAGCGGTTTATTTTGCGATTGCAGGTTCTGCAATAACGTCCTCTTCAACACTTAGAGAAGGCGCTGTTTTCGCATGAGTTAGGTACAGTGGCAGACAAGTCATGACAAGACCACCGATGATGTTACCTAGAATGGTTGGGATTAAATTGAAGTTCAACCAAGTCGCGATACCAAAGTCCGCACCTAGAATCATACCTAGTGGGAATAGGAACATGTTTACCACCGTGTGCTCAAATACGAGTGCGAAGAAGATGAAGATTGGGAACCACATCATCGCCACGCGACCGGATACTGAACGCGCAGTCATGTTGCCAATCACGCCTAGACACACCATTAGGTTACAGAAGATACCGCGTACGAAACACGTGATCCATCCGTCCATACCCATGTTTTCAAAACCAAGGCTACGCGCGGTAGAAACAGCGACAAACTTCTTCGCTACCGCGTTGAGTTCTAGAGAAAAGTTACCGGTTAGAGAAATCGCCACAAGGTAAGCCACAATCAGAGAACCAATCAGGTTACCCAAACCTACCAGACCCCAGCAACGGAAAATGCGCCCCCAAGTGATGCCCGGACGGTTTGCAAACTTCGCCAAAGGCGCAAGACCAAATACGCCCGTAACTAGGTCGTAACCCATCACACTAAGAATCACAAAACCAACAGGGAAAACAAGTGCACCCACAAGGCCAATTCCCGTTTGCACCATCGCCGTAATCGCGACAACTACCGCTAACGACAAAATAATGCCGGCCATCGTGCCACGAAGCAGAAGGTCGCGCGTGCTTGTATTGGTTTTTGCTTCACCAACGTTGATCATGGTTTGCACGAATTCAGCAGGTTTAAAGTCTGTAGACATGAATGTGTCCTTATTCAAAATTGAAAGTTAAAAGTTGAAGATTGAATAGAGAAAGGCTTCCCGCTGACATCCACTGCTGTCGACATCATCTCGCTTCCCTGTCCCCCGGAAATGATGCGTGGAAAGCCTTTGTCTATTGAATCTATGAAACGGATACCGAAAGGCGAAGAAACATCCCTCCTCCACAGAGGAGGGATTAAACTTACGCTTGAATCTCGACTTCGCCGTTTGTCACGCGCGCTTTGTACGCTTTCACGTTAAAACGCTCGTCTTCCATACAAGCACCTGTTGTCAGGTTAAAGCGTTGCTTCTTAAGCGGGCTCGCCACCCAAAGCTCTCCTTGATGCTCACAAATCAAACCGCGAGAAAGCACGTTCGATTGGAAGAACGGGTCGGTGTTGCTGATAGCTAACACTTCTTCCGCTTCTGTTGGGCGAAATACCGCAACTTGCTGACCATTAACCAAAGCACAAACGCCAGTGCCCGGTACGATGTCGCTGATTTGGCAAATCTTTTCAAATGACATGTTCAACCTTCCCTTATGCTTCAGTGATCGCTACGTGTAGGATGTCGCCTTTCGCTTCAGGATGTTTCTCCGTGAAGGTCGCTGGGCGGTGCTGTTCGCGCTCTTGAACAAACACAACGTTGTCATCGCGCTTGTCAGAGTTAATGAAGTGTGCGAAACGAGTCAGTTGTGATGCGTCATTGATGGTTGCCGTCCACTCACACTCGTACTCGTCTACAAGCTTCGCTACGTCAGCTTCTAGTTGAGCGTTGATGCCAAGTTTGTCTTCAACAATCACTGCGCGTAGGTAGTCAACACCACCTTCCATGTTTTCCATCCAAACTGATGTGCGTTGTAGTGGCGCAGCAGTACGGATGTAGAACATCATGAAGCGGTCGATGTACTTGATTAGCGTTTCTTTATCTAGATCGCTGGCTAGTAAGTCTGCGTGACGAGGTTTCATGCCGCCGTTACCACAAACGTACATATTCCAACCTGCGTCAGTCGCGATGATGCCAAGGTCTTTACCTTGTGCTTCCGCACACTCACGAGTACAGCCAGAAACACCGAACTTCATCTTGTGAGGTGTACGAATGCCTTTGTAACGGTTCTCGATGTAAGAACCTAGACCAACAGAATCTTGAACGCCGTAACGACACCAAGTTGAGCCAACACAGGTCTTCGCCATACGAAGTGCTTTTGCGTACGCTTGACCTGTTTCGAAACCAGCGTCGATAAGCTTGCGCCAGATCTCTGGAAGATCGTCTTTTTGAGCACCAAACAGACCAATACGTTGAGCACCGGTTACTTTGGTGTATAGGTTGTATTCTGCAGCAACGTTCGCTAGCGCACCCAGTGCTTGAGGTGTTACTTCACCACCCGCCATACGTGGAATAACAGAGTAAGTACCGTCTTTTTGGATGTTACCTAGGAAGTTATCATTCGTGTCGTGCAGCTTAACCAGTTGTGGCTTAAGGATGTGCTCCCCCCAGCAAGAAGCCAAAATAGAACCAGCCAGTGGTTTACAAACTTCACAGCCGTAACCTTTACCGTATTTCTCTAGAAGCTCATCAAACGTTTTGATCTCTTCAATACGGATTAGGTGGAACAGCTCTTGGCGCGAGTAAGCAAAGTGCTCACACACGTCGTTCTTCACTTCGATACCCGATTTAGCAAGCTCTGCATTTAGAACAGAAGTGACTAGAGGAATGCAGCCACCACAGCCTGTACCTGCGCCAGTCACTGCTTTGATGTCACCCAATGTGTGGTGACCATCAGCAACCGCTTGAGCGATCTTGCCTTTGGTTACGTCGAAACATGAACAGATCACTGCGCTTTCTGGTAGTGCATCCGCACCGAGTGCTGGTTTCTCACCACCTGCGTGTGCAGGAAGGATCAAGGCATCTGGATGCTCTGGTAGGTCGATTTCGTTCAACATCAGTTGAAGCAGATCGCCGTAGTCAGACGTATCACCCACTAATACCGCACCGAGCAGTTTCTTGTTGTCTTCAGAAACGATAAGACGTTTGTAAACTTCTTGCTCTTCGTTTTGATAAACGTAGCTCTTACAACCTTCAGTGCGACCATTCGCATCACCGATAGAGCCCACTTTCACACCAAGCAGTTTTAGCTTCGCAGACATATCAGCGCCTTCGAATTTGCTTTCTGTGTTACCTAGTAGGTGATCAACCGCAACGGTCGCCATCTTGTAACCAGGAGCAACAAGGCCGTAGAACATTTCATTCCAAGACGCACACTCACCAATCGCGTAGATGTTCTCATCAGAAGTCTGGCAGTGGTCGTTGATGGCAACACCGCCACGAGGGCCAAGTTCTAGCTCCATTTGGCGAGCCAGTTTGTCTTGTGGACGAATACCCGCAGAAAATACGATGAAGTCTGTCTCTAACTCAGTGCCGTCAGCGAAACGCATGACGTTACGAGCATTTTTACCTTCTGCTGCAATCTCTAGCGTGTTTTTGCTGGTATGAACGTTCACGCCCATACGCTCGATTTTTTGACGAAGTTGATTACCACCAGCAAGGTCAAGTTGCTCAGCCATTAGCTTTGGCGCGAACTCAACGACGTGTGTTTCTACACCGAGTGCCTTTAGTGCGCCTGCAGCTTCAAGACCTAGCAGACCACCACCGATAACCACGCCTGATTTACTCTTCTTCGCACACGCTTCGATCGCTTTAAGATCTTCGATTGTGCGGTAAACAAAACAGTCTTTGCTTTCATGACCTTTGATAGGCGGAACAAATGGGAATGAGCCAGTAGCAAGAATCAGCTTGTCGTATTGAACTTCACGACCAGTGCTTGAGTAAACGATTCGGTTTTCACGGTTGATGTTAATCGCGCGTTCACCGATCAACATATTGATGCCGTGTTTCTCGTAAAAGCCTTCTTTAACTAGAGACAGTTCGTCAGCTGTGTGGTGAGAAAAGTAAGAGGAAAGGTGCACACGGTCGTATGCGACACGAGGTTCTTCACAGAAAACGGTGATATCCATTTGCGAGACATCCGCTTTCTCGACTAAGTCTTCGATGTAACGGTGCCCTACCATACCGTTACCGATAACTACTAGCTTCAACTTGCTCATTGTACTTCCTAAGGGTTAGGTTCTTATCACTGAGCGCATTGTTAATTGTGAAAGAAAATTAATACATGATGTAAATCAATTACAAATTCAAACTACCCCAAAGGGGTAGTCGGCTCTATTTGCTCCGTTTACGTATAAAATAAGGTAATTTATTAACGAATATTGGTAGTTTTTACAAAGATCGCTTATAAGCAATCAGCTGCCCATGATAAGTTATGGTTATAAAGAAGAATTTTGTACCGAACAGCGTTCGAAGTGTTTGATAGTTTTAGAAAAAATCAAGCCCCACAATAAAAATCTTTTACTAGCTAACAGATTGCATAAAGACTAGAATCAAAAGTAGTTCATATGGAATGAAAACCATGTGATTTATACCGTAATTGACATATAGAGCGCCGTCCCATGTTTATGAGGCGGCATTTTATTTGGGAGTCATAAAATGTCAGAAAACAACTCTATCTATATCTCAAGCTTAGATATGAACAGAATTACCGCCCTGCTGGATAAGATGCCAAACATCGCTGCAGAGCTTGTTGAGCTAGAAGCAGAGCTTGACCGCGCAACGGTTTTAGAACCAGAAGAGATGCCGTCGAATGTGGTCACCATGAACTCAACCGTTGAGTTTAAATTTGCGGGCGAAGAAAGAACCATGACCAAAACATTGGTCTACCCATCAGAGCTAAAAAGCAGTGATGACATTTCGATTTTTGCTCCTGTTGGTAGCGCACTAATCGGTTTGTCTGTGGGTCAAAAGCTCGATTGGCCAATGCCAAACAAACAAGTGAAGACGATTGAAATTGTCGATATCACATACCAACCTGAGCGTTGTGGTGCACTAAACCGCTAACCCTCAGGAGTCCCGGTGCAAAGGACATCGCAAGACTTTGCACCAGGAGAGCTTCTCGAACTTTCTCTTACATCGTCGCTTTTCACTTTCGGCTTCCCTCACGCTGCCTTGCTACTCTCTTCGCCAGCCTCTCCAACCTGTTCACGTGTGTTACACATTGTCCATCTGATACAGATTTCTGTCTTTTCAATCGAATTCATACGCTTATCGTTCCGTATCACCTAAGCACCGCAATCTAAACTGTTCACCTCGACAGTTTGAAATTATTTTTGTAAAACTTTTCAGTTGGTTAACTAACGGATTACTTCTTGCTTAACCCCTCCCGTACGTAACGAGCCCAGCGTCAATGGTGATGACGTGTTAATTGGAGACGCTCCTTGCCGTTATGAGCACCAATCGGCTCGTATCTTCTGTTTGGAAAAGGAGAAAGTAAGATGGACTTTAATAAACTGGTGATATTGGCTCGAGCATTTTGCTTGGGGCTGATATTGAGTGTGTTCGCCTCGCCGACTTGGGCGGTTCATGATCTGGGCACCTTCGAACTGGAAGGTAATGCAACAGACGACGCCGTTGCGGGGGACGATTGGGAAAATATTTACGATGGTAGCGACAGTGCCAACGTCGATACTGGGATTCTTCCCGATCCGTCACCTATCTCCATATTTACTGGTGGTCGAAAAGATATTCAAGACATATCAGAATGGTCTCACAAAGATGGTTCTGTACCAGATAAAGATGACTTAACCAATGCTTATGCTGCTGCCTACGGCGTCGATAACGGCGGTGGCGGTTCGGATTTGGTCATTTATTTTGGTGCCGACCGTTTTGCGAACGTAGGTGATGCCTTTATGGGTTTCTGGTTCTTCCAAGATGATGTCCAAGCCCTTGATGACGGTTCGTTCTCTGGTCAACACGTTGTGGGCGACGTTTTGGTATTGATTGATTATCCGCAAGGTGCGAATGATGAACCTTACGCCGCATTGGTAACTTGGGATCCAACCTGTTCAAAAGCGGACAGTAATGACCCTGCCCCTGGCGATTGTGCAGCCAAAAACTTACGCCTACAAGCGGAAACCAGTGGTGCAAACCCTGCTGACTGTTCTGCTGTCAATGATGGTGACTTTGGTTGTGCAACCACCAACAAAGGTGAAACACCAATCCCATCACCTTGGCCATACACTGCAAAAAACGGCACAATGAACGCTTTCCCATACGAAAGCTTCTATGAAGGTGGTGTAAACCTCACTCAACTGCTTGGCGGAATCGACGGCACAGCGTCTTGTTTCAGCAGCTTCATGGCTGAAACCCGTTCGTCTGCTTCATTCACCGCATCTTTGAAAGACTTCGTTTTAGGTCAATTCCAGTTATGTGGTATGGAACTTGTGAAAACATGTCCAACTGGTGCGTTATCACCAAGTGGTGACTCAATCATCTACAACTACGAGATCAAAGTAACCAATACTGGCTTTGGTGCACTTTACGATCTTTATGTTGAAGATATTACCGCTGGCGATTCATTCACTGCTGACGTTCTTGCCGCTGGCGAAACTGCAACATTTACTGGTTCCTTTGTTTCGCTCATCAACGGTGTAGAAAATGAGGCTACGGCGAGCGCAGCCATCAAAGATGGTGGCGAACCTGTGCTTACTAAGTCTGACACAGATAGCTGTCCTCCACTTACTCCAGTGGGCGCATTGAGTATCACTAAAGACTGTACAACCTACGTTGAAGAAAACGCATCTGGCGCGTACGGATTAAGAGTGAACTACGAAGGTAAAGTATGTAACGACAGTAAAGTGAAACTTAACGATGTGAAAATTACTGAAATGCATGACGGTATGACAGTCGTTAAAGATGTCGGTACTTTAAATCCTGAAAGTTGTATGAACTACGATGGCACCTACATCCCTGCTCCGGGTAGTGATGTTTCTGGTGGTCCGGTTGTTGCACATGATGTAAGAACCTTCAAAGACACCGTCGTTGCAGAAGGTGTTAACGCCATTACAGGTGTCACTGTCGATACAGGCATGCCTGTAGAGGCAAGCTGTCCACTATGTCCTGCACCGTAAGCAAGACAAACCCGATAGCAGCAATCCACAGTAAACAATAACGAAAAAGCCACCTTAAACATAAGGTGGCTTTGCTTTGTTATTTGTTCTTACCTTTGCCAGGTGAAGACCCGCCAGAATCAGGAGATGATTGCAGCGCCACAGTCACCATTGCCGTCGACGTAACATTACCGCTGGTGATCGTATAGCTAAAGCTGTCTTGATTCTTGAATCGCTTCGCTGGCGTGTATTGGATACTCCCATCAGAAAGTAGCTTCACCGTTCCTTTACTCGGTGCGCTCATTGCTGAGATCTCGACAGACACACCATCAGCAATGATGTCATTACCCAACACATTAATGGTTACCGTTGAAACTTTGCTCATCTGAACGTTATCGTCAACCGCCACAACATCACCACTGCCCGTTTGCTGCTCAGCAACGGCGTACGTTGCTTGTGTAGCCACGTTGTAAGCCTCATCTTTCGTGTTTACCACATTAAACGTCACAGGGTAGTCACCAGAGGTTGCACTTAGAGCAGAAGTCACCGCGATGGTAGCCATGCTAGATTCGCCAGACGCAAGGGAAATAGATTGAGAGCTCGCTTGCCAGCCACTCTCTACTTGAGCAGACACATCAAAACGAATCGTGCCACAAACATCATTCGCCGTGTTTGTTACCGTCAGTTGATATTCAACCGTGTCGCCAGCATTAACTTGTGTATCAGACGTCGCTTTCACAGACACACTTGGCGCAGACATCTCGCAAACGCTTGGAGTTACCGAACCACCAAACGATACGTTCACACCGGCAAAACCATTGGCTGCACTCGCAAGATTAATCGTGAGACCAGAAACTGGATCGGTGAAACTGTCACCCACTGGTAACGCGGTGTCTTTCCAATCCTTTCGGCCATAAACTTGGCTGTAATCCGAATTTGGCTTCATGTGCAGAATGTAACTTTCTTCCGCACCTTCTTCGACTAAACGAACAATCACACCGTCCGTCACATCACCACGAAACAGCATATAAGAGCGGTCATCTAAAAACTGGTCATAACCCATCGCTTGACGATATTCGACATAGAACCACTCCTTCAAGCCAGTATTAGGGTTCACACCGCGAGGTATTTTTAACGCGATGTTTTGTGTTATGTCTTGGGTTTCGTACTCTGCGATTTCATACAAACCATCTTGAATTGCCGTAAGAATGTTGGGTGATTCCGCATCATTCAACCATCCCATACGTTCTTTGTAGTACGTATTGATGTAACCCATATCAGGAGTACCCATAACATCGTACGAGTCGCCGTATTCAATTACGCTACAGTTACTCGATACCGACGCATCGCCACAATCCAACGCCTTGGCGTGGCTCAAACCAAGGTTGTGCCCGAATTCATGTGCAATCACTCTTGCTGACAGCGTGCCATCTATATATGCACGACTCGGGAACGTTTTCCCTGTTGTTGCAGAACCACCACCAGCACAACCCGATTGCGTCATGATGTAAATGATGCGCTGATAATCCTCAAGCACTACGCCATCAGCACGCGCCATTTTATCCGCTTCCGCTTGAACCGAAGGATAATCACACACCTGATTCGATACAGGCAATGTGTACCAACCTGCAACTTGACCACTTAGCCATGTCTTGCCGTAGGAGTTTTCTTGGTAAAAATCGTTAACTTCACCAAATACTAACGCGTGCGCCTCTTCTGACGTGATCGGTCGATCGTTAGGATTCTCTTTGAAATTTAATAGCATCACCAACGTATCTTGCTGGCCTATTGAACTGCCTGCGGCTTTGGCGTACTGGATATTTTGTAGAAATAGAAATAAGACGAGTAAGAAAAAGATCCCTTTATTTAGGGCGTGCTTATTCATGCGGAGTTTATCAATCACTGCTTCACCTGAAATAATTATAATAATTATCCTTCCCACCGAGTTAACGATAAGAATATATAGGATTAGATAGAGGTTAAAATTTAGAAAAAATAGAGCCAGAGCTTATTCCATGAATAATCTCAATTTTCTATACATAATGTATTTATTCTTCTAAAACATCACCAACATCAATAAATGAGGCAGCATCATAACAAAGCAAAAGGTTAAAATTCAACCAACCACATCACCAAATTACGTTAATTCTTTGTAAGTTCCAAAGAGTTTCAATCACATCAAACAGTTAAGCATCGATTGTTTTTTGCTCTAAAATTGAGAATATTCAATCATATCAATAATGAACCGATTGCACCCTTAAAAATAAAAAACACTACAAATCAAAGAAATACATGTCAAAAATAGAAAATGAGCGCTAAACTGTTCTCACTCAACTGCTATTAGTTTTTTACTGACCACATTTCAAAGTCTTACCTTAAGACAACAACAAAAAACAACAATTAACAAACAAAATAAAAACATTAATCACATTGCACACCAAGTGTGAACTTTATATTTAAGGTGGCATTTATATGAACATAATAGATATAAAATGATGACAATAATAAAATCACTCGAAAAATGCAGAAGCTTCACTCTACTATTCAATTCCTACCTGTGAATAAAAAATTGAACAAGATAAATAGTTTTATTCTGTAGAAAAGATGGAAATACACTTTGAATATGATAATGATGTGACAAACAGAATGATGATAATTAATTGTAGCCAGAACAAGAGAGGAAAATGATTTGTGGGCGCTATAAACGAAAAAAGCCAGTCATAAGAGACTGGCTTTCGAAATAATGGAGGCGCGTCCCGGAGTCGAACCGAGGTCCACGGATTTGCAATCCGCTGCATAGCCACTCTGCCAACGCGCCTTACCTGATTGTTTTCTCATTGTCATGAGAACGATGCTTTAAAACTGAATTTGAAATCCATACATCGTTTTGATGGTGCCCCGGGCCGGACTTGAACCGGCACAGCGCGAACGCCGAGGGATTTTAAATCCCTTGTGTCTACCAATTCCACCACCAGGGCAACGCAAATCTTTGCGATGGTAACACCATCTCTCAGCGGCCTGTGCCGTGAGAACGAGGCGTACTTTAACGGATTAATTTATCTGGTCAACAATAAATTTTATCTTTTTGATTCAGATGCTTAAAAAGCAATCCCAACAGCATAAATCACACGCAATTAGTGCAACTATCATTCAAATCGGTTCCTTACAATCTTGTTCGAATCCCCTTCCCTCACAGTCTCTACATTGACTTTGTTGGGCACAAAAAACCACAGCAAGACACATGACTTTCTCACTCGCTGTCAACAAAGTGTCCACCTGTAAACTCGAACACTACCCAAGTGGCACGTTTTTCTTTCCCTCCATAACCAACTGATATCCCGTTTAATTCCTAGGAATGGCCTCCTAGACCCTTTCCCAATAAGTTAACACTCTGTTCACACAAAGTGTTTTTGAAACAGTTTTAAAAAACACAAAATATTTAAAAATCAATGTAATAGGTGTTGGTTTGTTTTTTGCTCTCTAGTGGGCACCGACAAGCGCTCCACCATTCAAGTTTCAGAACACACACTTTGTGGAGCAATTGTCATGGGACAGGGGGCACAGCAGTTCGTGTGTTCAATGATGCCGGAGTCCAGTGTTGGCATCATTGGATACTTACATCGCCCTTTTATCAACTTTCAATGAGAAAAGAAGGTAGATGATGGAACATTTAATATACAACCGACATAAAGGGATACTCAGCGCTATGTTGATAAGTGCTGCCGCCTTTTATGGGTTAACCACCGCTTCACCTGCGAATGCATTAACCGAGCAACCTATTTATCCAGATCCCGCTAATTCAGCAAACAGCTGTATGGCGGACGCGTACTTCGATACTGGCGGTTCTGGTATGAAAGGTACGTTAGGTGAAGCTCTAAACTGTACCGCGAACGACGTTGAGATTACGCAGGTCATTCCTAAAGAGATAATCCTTCCAGATGGCAGCAGCTCTGGGAATTTGACCTGTACCTTGGGGGAAACCTTTAAATTAAAAGCAGATATTCGTGTGCGTGCTAATGCAGCAGAGCGCTGGGATACCACCTTTTATGTACCTCGAAAAGAGAACGTCGATCCAGACGTAATTTATCAAGATGGGGACGCATGTAGTGTCCTATTGCCAGTACCAGTTGGTGCTGGTGGGTTTGACCCTGATTATCTTGTCGCCCAGCAGCTTGATGGAGACGCCTGTGGTGATATTAAAAAATCTGAGCTAACCGCTGACGAATACACTCTAGAAGATGCTGTATTCGAAATTATCTGTGAGGATGACGGCTTAGATGGACAAGCTGACTTCAACTACTGTGCCGCGTGGGACAACATCGAACGCGACAACTGTTCTGAAGACAGCGCTTATCCTGGCCAAGTTCCAAACAACAAATCGAAATGTAAATGTGACAACTTCAACATTCCGGTATTCATTAAACCGAATCCACCAACTGTGTTGAAATCCGTCGAGCCAGCTAGCAGCAACGAGCCAGCAGGTACGTTCAAATATACTTTGACGATTACTAAAGCTGCAGGTTCAGCAGTTCAAATCACTAGCCTTTCCGATATCTATCGTTCAAGCACAGACGGTTCGATCTTTGAACAGTTCGATTTAACTGGCGGTGCAGACAACCAAGGTACGCTTAATCTGCTAGACACTGCGGGTAACCCGAATACTTGTAAGTCACTCAGTTATCCAATCATACTAACTGATACAACTCCAAGTACTTCTTGTAGTTTCTACGTTCAGATCAATGATGAAGATCTCCCAGATGATCCAGCCCCAACCACAGCGAACGCTGCGGGACAACCTGAGGAGCTTTATCAAAACTTCATTCGCTTTAGCGCTACCGATAATGAAGGTCGTGGCACTGTAATTGGCGATGATACCTGTGACCCTACCGATGGTGATGCAACAAACGATGATGGTAACTGTTCGAATGTCGTTACAGTTAAAATGATCAACGTCGACCCAGCCGTAGATATCACTAAAACCCCTATCAGCGGCCCAGGTTTACGTAATGTAGCTGGCGCTTGGTATATTGATGATGAAGGACTTATCACCTATGAAGTTACTGTGACCAATCTAAGTACAGTTGACTCGGCATGGGTAATCCAACTTGTCGATGATAACGGTACACCAGGAAACTTGGCCGACGATATTAATCTGTTAGCTGACAGCACGGGTTCTCCAGCCTGTAATACGGCTCCAGATAATCCTAACAGCGATACACCGTTAGCGAAAATGACTGGTTCCTTCACTTGTCGATATACTGTCGATGTCACTGTTGCGGATGGTAGTACCTACACCAATACCGTAAACGTCATTATCAACGACAATGAGGCTCGTGCAGCGAACGATATGGCGGTAGTCAGTGTGACTCGTGCCGAACCAATGATTACGCTTGTCAAAGATGTTGCCGTGTCTGTAGACGCAAACGTTCCAACACCAGCTATCGATTCAGCTTCGTTCATGCAATCTATCAACGTGGATGAACCGGGAGATGAGGTCGTTTACCGATTTACGATGACCAATGCTAATGCGGTAACCAAAGAAGACTTGACCGTGATTTCGTTGACGGATGACGTGCTATTTAGCAGCGTGAGAGCAAGTGCTTCTTCAACTCAACGAAGCGATGAGTGTTCGTTCCCTCAAGTGATTGAATATGGCACACCTTACATGTGTACCTTAGTCGCTGATGTAACTGGTAATGGTTCAAACGATCCAAATACAGATTACGACGACACATTCTTGCTAAATACTGCATTCGTCACAGCTAAACGCGATCCAAATGATGCAAGTGAACCTGAGACCAAATCGAACGAAGATACTGCTCAAGTGAACTTTGATAATGTGCTTCCGCAATTTGAAGCTAACTTCGGTTTCCATGCCAACGTATTTGTCAAAGTAACCAACAGCAGTACTTTTGAAGACATTACTTTGAACAAAATGTCGATTCGCGGTGTGAGTATTCCTGATGCAACCACCCCTGGTGATGTTGATGTAGGTACTCTATTCAGAATCTTCGATGACTCTGGTACGAGCATTGAAGGTGTGCTTGACTCTGCATTCCAACAATTGCTTGATGGTTACTGTAATGTTGGACAAACGATTCCAGCTGGCGAGACCTATGCTTGTTTCGTTCGTGTTCAACTCTTCAATGCACTTGGTATTTTCGATACCTTCAGCGCCTCTGGTTCAGATGATGGTATTGTTATAGAAGTGCTGGATGATGACGGTAGTATTCGAGCTGCAGAAGTGGAAGTTACGGTTCAAACTCAAGATGTGATTCAACCTTAATGTTTGAATGCACTAAAAATCAGCAAGGCCTACCTTACCTTAAAAGAAATGCCAGTCAGAACTTCTGACTGGCATTTTTGTTTTTCTAGAGCAACTTGTCTAAGTCAACTTACTTGTTTCGACCTTTGCCTTTGCTCCCCGTAGAAGTACTCGTATCAGAACTACCAAAACCAATATTCACCGACGCAGAAGCCGTATTCACGCCATCACTGATGGTGTAACTAAAACTATCGCTACCTTTAAAGCTTTTCGCTGGAGAATAAAGCAATTGACCATTTGATGTAATTTGAACGGTTCCTTTCGCGCCTTGAGTCACTGAGATAACCTTCAACGTATCTCCTTCGGGATCACTGTCATTCTTGAGTACATCGATAGTCACTGGCTCTTTCGATGTCAACGTCACAGAATCGTTTTGAGCGGCAGGAGCGTTATTTTCCGTGACTGGAGCGACAATACTCACACTCACTACTTGGCTAGCATTCAAGCTTGCATCAGCAGAATGTTTCGCATTGATAACAATGTTATAAGTACCGTCAGTAACTTCAGTGCTCGATGTTACTGTCATTGTAATAGATTGGGTTTCACCAGGAATCAAAGTCATAGCACCACTATTCGCACTCCAGCCATTTGGAACATTTGCCGCTAGCGTGAAAGTAGTCGCGTCACAAGTTGCGCTATCTTGGTTGGTAACCGTCGCTGTGTAACTTACTGTACTACCCGGTTCAAAATCCCCGTTTTGGTTAGTAGACATGATGAGAAATGGCGTCGATAGCTGACAAGCTTCAACTGCAGTTTCAACCACATAATTTGCGGTAGCACTCACGTCGTAGTCAGTATCAGTAACATTTGTCACGTTGAATGTAATGCCGTAAGTCCCGTCTATCGCAGCTTGATCCGAAGTCACATCAACCGTCACTGTATCACTCGTACCAGGAGCCAAATTTAACTGAGATGGCGTTGTCACCCACCCACTTGGAGCATTTGCTTCAATAGCGAAATTCGATGTTGCGCATCCATCACCATCATTGTTAGTTACCGTAACCGAATACCCCACGGTGCTACCAGACTCTACACCTGAAACTTGATTGGAAACAACAGCAACACTCGGCATGCTTGGCACACACATAGGCTCAGCGAAGCTAACGTGGACACTTGCGCCTGAGCTATCAGCCCATTCGGTCGTAATGGTAATACCGGCTTCTGTATCCTCATACGTATTGCCCGCTATCAAGGCAGCATCAATCAGGTCTGAGCTCACACTGTTAGGCGTCATATCAAGCAGTTGGACACTACTCAAATCATCTCCGGTTACAGCGTGGAAAACGACGCCATCCGTTATTGTAGTTTGCCCTTCAAGAAAACTATCAAAACCGATAGGTTGACGGTACTCAATGTAATACCACAATGGTTGTCCAGATGCCGCATCAGTCCCACGTTTAATCCTTAGACCTTTAGCTGCACCTGCTGGCGCCGTTTCATAGGGTTCCAAAGAATATGTGCCGCTATTGGTAACCGTAATGACCTCTTGCTCGGATGGTTTAATCCAACCTAACTGTTCTTTGTTAAAGGCATTAAAATGACCATTAGATGTTCCCATAATGTCCAACGTGTCACCGTACGAATAGTTGTAACACGTACCACCGACTATGTTTGTACCGCACTCTAATGCTTGAGCGTGATGAAGGCCAAAGTTGTGACCTAATTCGTGTCCAATCGTGTTCAACCTAAATGCGCCGTTAATCCAAGCTCTTGACGGGTTGCCACCAACGGTACCCATTCCAGACCAACCGCAGTTCTCTACTTTGGGATAGATATAGACTTTGCGTGAATAGCTAGACGTATCAATGCCATCCGCTTCAGCGGCTGCCGTAATGTAACTTTCAAAGCCTTTGTAATCACAACTGCTATTAATCGGCAAAGTGTAGTAACCGTGTACATCACCACTCAACCATGTCTGACCAAAGGAGTTCTCTTTGTAGAAGTCGTTAACCTTTCCAAAAACCATGTCTTGAACTTCATCAATGGTCCACGGTTGCTGCGGATTATCTTGAAAGTTAACCAGAAGCACCAACGTGCGCTGTTCGCCAAAAGTGTTTGATAACGCAGCAGAACTCGTCGTAGTCGATGCTGTAACCGTCCCCGTGCTGTCTTGCGCTAACACAGACAGTCCATCCGCTTCGTCAGCTACGACTAAAGCGTCCAATTTATCTGCTACGTCTTTGAACTTCCAACCACGCGCACGTACTTTTGCACCCGACTGAATCGCGTTGATTGGTGATTGAGAAGAACCGTGAACCTCAATAAAGCCCTCAGAGGTGTTTAGTACGTGTCGAAGACGGCTCTTGCTGTGATCTTCAAAATCTTCGTAGAAGACTTCCAGTTCGCCTTCTAGCGTTTGCTCCTGCTCTAGCAAAGCTTGTACTTTTTCAGGCATACCTTTGCGAGCTTTTGCAGTCAGAGCAACCTGCGCTACCGCGCTAGGATCTGACTGAAACAACTCGGAAAGCAATGCTTGACGACCGTGAGCAAGAGAAATCATTTGCTCTAAATAGTGATGTTTGTTTTTCGCCGATGCACCGCGATAATCAGCCATCGCCTGCTTTAATGCGCTGGTATTATCTTGAGCCTGTTGGCGTTTTCCCTTAGCAGTAGGTGAAACCAGTTTTTCTTGTTGAATCACATGTCCATGTGGGATGTCTTGCGACTGCGCCGTCGCGTTGAATGTCAGAGATAAGAGGCCGATAAGAGCCGTTGTTGATAGTTTAAATGTATTGGAAGTAACAATATTAAAATGGGTATTAAACATACTTAATTTCTTATGTATTTTTATCTTTGGTTCTTAATTTTTGCGCAGCAGAAGCCCGCAATCATGTCGATCGCTTGACGGTTATGGAGCGCAAATAACTAGCCTAAACGCATGAATTTCCATTCATTTCGAAAAGCTACAAACGTTAAAGGTAAGCAATAGATGCTAGAATTAGAACCCCAAAGACATCTAATAATTAGTCAATAAGATGCCGTGCCTTTTAACAAAAATTAAAAAGCAAAACTCTAAAATAGTCATTTATTATTTAGGTTAAACTTGCATTAGTAACACAAGATAAATTATTTATTTGCATGCAATAAATTTACCCCTCTTTCCTATTTTTTAAGCGTAGGTTGGTTTTTGAAGGTAAAATCCTACAAACACAGTGATTAAATTTCAACCAAAAACAATTAATTTTTATCGCAAGATCAAACATTCTTATTTAAAACATGAATATATAAGAAGATTTAAATTACAAGTAAAATGCCAATCCCAATATGAATTCAGCTTAATATAACTTTGCCATTTTAATATATGCTCAAAGTTAACCCATGAAAAATAAGAAATTTATCTTAAATAACCAAAAATTAACACAAACAAAACAATTATTAAGCATCGATGATTTAAGAAGATCTATGTGTGTGGTTTCAATTCACAAGAACAACTATAAATATCGACACCTAATATCAATATATAAAGATAAGCTCTAAATTAATAAACTGGTTAATTTAGATAAAATAAAAGGCAACTAACATTAGTTACCTTTTATTCAATATGAAAAATATTATTTTGCTTTATCACTATTCGATAACTGCTCTAATAGCGACTCAAACACTGCATACCGCTGCGCGCCCACTACTATCTGTGGTTCTACAAGTTGATCGTTTTCGACGCGGCCAATTAAGAAACTTGGCGTACCACGAATGCCCAAGGATTTTCCTAACGTCAAATCTTGTTCAACTTTGTCAGCAATTGATTGATCTTTCATGCACTTATTGAACTCTTCCAAGTTCAAAGATAAATCTGTGGCTGCTTTTTGATAGAGCTCGCCTCCTAAGTCTTTGACATTGCTAAACAGCATATCTCGCATTGGCCAGTAGGAATTTTGTTGAAGACTACACGTAGCTGCGATCGCAGCACCCATGGCTTTCGCGTGAAAACTCAACGGGAAATCGCGCGCAATATATTGCACTTTACCAGTATCAATATAATTTTCTTTTATCTGTTTAAAAGCACTGTCTGTAAATCGTTTACAATAAGGACATTGAAAATCAGAAAATTCAATAATAGCAATTTTTGCGTCTTTACTTCCAAGAAGTGGCAGTGTGCCATCTTCAGTAAAGTTAGGTTGATTTGGCAAAGTCGGTGGCTCTTTTTTGGGTGGGTTCCATGCCAAATCTTTCATTTCTTTCACTTCATTTTCTATCTTTCCTACTTCTTTTGTTAGTTGGCTGATCTCTTGTTTTAATGACTCAATTTCTGATTTTAGCTTATCGTTATCATCCGACTGACAACCCGTTAAAAACTGCAGTAATACTAACGGTATGACGATTCTTACTGTTTGTATAAACATCTCACGCCCTCACTATGAAATAGTACGAATATAAATTCGCACTTTACTTATCCCTATTAAAAGACTTGCTGAGATGTCATTGACAGAATATGCCTGTTAAGTGATTAGAGAAAATTTAAACTATCAGTAATAACAACAAGCTACAGACTTCCATCTAATCTGAGTATTAATAAATGCCGAATAGCTATTAACACTGACGATAAGACAGCAATTTCTTTCAAGTTGGTAAAAAGTATTGTAAAGGAGTCGATATAAGTCAATTCGGTTAATAATATGGTTATAAAAAATGGTCATATTATGCTTATGTAAAATGACGATCGGCTAACGACATGTATTTAAAACAATTAATTTATTGCTTGGTAATATTTCGATTTATTTGAACGACTTTTATGTCTATGCAATATCAACCTCTACACTTAGTCTAAGTATGTTGGAGGAAAACCATGAGCGCCCCACCAAAATCTTCAAGTCGATTGCCACTGCATCTCGATTCCGAACTCTGCTTTGTATTGCCTGATTTTCTTACGAGAGAGCTTGAGTATGCTCGTTCGTTAGAGCAAGGGATCATGGATAACCTTCACCCTGAATTTACACATCAATATCGCGTCACGTTACGGCGCATGCGCTCTTTATGCGTTTTACTCAGCGAAGTGATTCCCTGTTTTGAGTTAGCCATCCTCAAGCCTCATTTAAAGACATTAATGAAACAAACGAACTTATTGCGAGACCTAGATGTGTTCACTTTAGACACCAACCAGTATCTTGCGATGTTGCCAGAACAGCATTCATCATTAACGCGCATTTTCGCGGATATTGATGCCATGAAGAATGCTGAACAAGTGCGCGTAGCAAGTTGGTTGGCATCACTTGCTTACCAAGCGCATTGCGCTGTGGTTCGAAACAGCCTTGAGCGAACTAAACAATACGACTTGCTAAAAAACGACATTGAATTAGTGACGTTCGCAAATCAAAAGATTGCCGACCAGTTTAGAAAAGTAAATAAGTCACAAAGAAAAATCTCGCCCGCGAGTAAAGACGATGTTATTCACACATTACGCATTAAATGTAAAGCTCTGCGCTACCTGCTGGAGTGCTTCTCTGCTCTCTATCCCGCACAACAACACAAAGAAAACGTGAAGCAACTTAAGCTACTTCAAGACAAGCTCGGCGACTTCAATGACACTTCGACTCAAATTGCGTTTTTCACCCAGCTCCGCAAAGACAAACGCTACAACAAACAAGATCGCCAAGTACTCAAATCTTTGATTAAGGAAATAAAACAGGCTCATGAGCAATCTCGGCAATCTACCTTACTTCGTCTAAAAAGTTTTGATTCATTTATCAATGACGCTTCGACGTTAGAGATTTACCGTTAACCAAGAGGACTGAACCGGTAACACATTCTGCTGATGTTCACGTGTTCTTCACACTCGCTCACTAGAGTATAAGGTTGGACAGTTTTAAGTAAGACAACGTGAAACCACTAAAACGATACCAATACGAACGCTACGCCGTACTGTGCAACCTCGCGTATCCAAGAGTCTTTAAACAAACACGTTATGGCTTCGATCCCAATGGTCAGCGAGTCATCCGAAACGAACACGGCAAGATTATGATTCGCGTACTGTGGAGCAAAAACCGCGATGAAGTCGTGGTCGTTATTAAAGGTTCTCACAGCGTTACCGATTGGTTGCTCAACTTTGCTATGTGGACACGAAGCTGCCGGCGATTAGGTCTCAACTACCGTATTCACGCAGGGTTTTATCACCTATTGTTCCAAGAAAGTTTACCTAGTAGAAACGAAGATCGCTTAGGTTTGAGCGTGATAGAACGCCTAGAAGCAACCGTTGTCCCGCTTATTCTGCAAGGCAAGCGCATTTCGGTGACAGGCCACTCTTCTGGTGGTGCAATTGGTAGCGTGTTTGCGGATTACATAGAAAAGAAGTATCCGAAAAGCATCAAGCGCGTTGTGACTTTCGGGCAGCCCGCCATTGGTGACTGGACGTTCAAACGTCGCTATCGTCTGGCGCATAAAACCTACCGAATTTGTTGTGATATCGATATTGTGACTTTCATGCCTCCGGTGCCTTTTCTTTACTGGCACGTCGGAAAAATGCTGTGGCTGTACAATGGCAGAATTTATGAGAACACGCCGACACTCATTCGCCTCGGGCGTTCACTATTTAGTTGGCTGATTCGTCCGTTTTCTTACCATTTAATGAGTAAGTACATCCGAAACAAAGACTTTTTCGATGAACGTTGATTGAAAAACCAAACGATAGACA
>NZ_JBICJM010000037.1:0-5336 GCF_043103065.1 Vibrio sp. YQ_11
GTTTTTTCCTTTTTAAAAGGCGAAGACAAAAGTTAAGAGAGCCCGTTTGTAAAAGCGGGCTTTTTTAGTCCTCACGGACACAAATAATGTGCTGATATGGCTCAGTCGGTAGAGCGCATCCTTGGTAAGGATGAGGTCCCCAGTTCGATTCTGGGTATCAGCACCATTTATTATTTGTTTTATGTTTTAAATTAAAGCCTAAAACAAAATGTAAAGAATTTTACTTGGCGACCATAGCACTTTGGACCCACCTGACTTCCATTCCGAACTCAGAAGTGAAACGAAGTAGCGTCGATGGTAGTGTGGGGCTTCCCCATGTGAGAGTAGAACATCGCCAGGTTCTTATTTAGACTCCAGAGTCTAACCAGTGCGGAGCGGTAGTTCAGTTGGTTAGAATACCGGCCTGTCACGCCGGGGGTCGCGGGTTCGAGTCCCGTCCGCTCCGCCACTTATTTAGAAAGCCTTGCTAGAAATAGCAAGGCTTTCGTCGTTTAAGGCCAAGTCATTTTCCCCTTCAGAGAAACTAATTCCGTTTCAGTGCTCGGTACTTATTCCAACCCTTGTAGTCCGGCCATTTATACGGAATCTTCATTCGCAATAGCGATGCTCTCTCATCTACAAGCACCTGTCTTTGCCTATCTGTATTCTAGGCATATACAAACTAATTTGACTCATTTTGGTTTGCTTAAGAAGAATAAGCTTTATGGCTTTGTTGATTCATTTAGTCCTAGCCTAAAAGCTTTGGTTTTCATTTGTGTCTTGAGTCTAGATTCAGTTTAGTTAGTATTTCGTTGCCATATCATCATGTTGAGACTCGAAGTTATCAAATGAGTCTCGCATTTATGCAATCTTTGAATTTTCGAACTGGCTTGCTATGTGATCCATTCCTAGTCCTTATACTCACGGCTTTTTCGCTTGTTAATGTCAACACTGTCAGAAAACTTTGTTTGCTTTGCTGATTTCTACTAGAAGGATTACCCTAAAAGGAGTTCTCGTAGGAGTTAGTCTGGTGATGCAACAAATAAAAAATGAAACCTTAAAAGAAGTATTTAAACAATGGGCTTCCGACGACGGAGTTGTGGTCATCAACCCTGCAACTGAGCAAGAGTTAATTCGCTTGAAACCGAGTTCAATTGAAGAGTTGGATTGCCTCATTGAAGCGTGTTCGGCTGAACAAGTTCGATGGGCTAAGTTGAGTGCGAAAGAGCGATCTAGCTGTTTGAAAAACTGGCATCAATTGTTGATGGAACACGCTGAAGATATAGCGACCATTATTACATTGGAACAGGGTAAGCCATTGTCTGAAAGCCGCGGGGAAGTGAGCTACGGGGCATCTTTTGTAGAGTGGTTTGCAGAAGAGGCTAAACGAGCTTATGGCGAAGTTATCCCAGCTCCTGCTGTAGATAGACGTTTATCTACAATTAAACAGCCTGTAGGCGTGTGTGCTGCGATTACACCGTGGAATTTCCCTATTGCTATGATCACACGAAAAGCGGCACCTGCGTTAGCTGCTGGATGTGGGATGATCATCAAACCGTCCGAATTGACCCCTCTGACCGCACTAGCGGTTGTTGAACTCGCGTATCAGGCTGGTATCCCTAAGCCGCTTTTACCTGTTGTTATTTCTGAACAGGCCGCTGAGTTTGGTCAGGTGTTATCGATGGATCCTAGGATCAAGAAGATTTCATTTACGGGTTCGACTCGCGTCGGCAAAATTTTGATGAAGCAGGCTAGTGAAACTGTTAAAGCGGTATCGATGGAACTTGGAGGTAACGCTCCGTTTATTGTTTTTGAGGATGCTGATTTGGAATCAGCTGCTAATGGGCTTATCGCGTCCAAGTTCCGTAATGCAGGGCAAACGTGCGTGTGTACAAACCGTTTATATGTACATCAAAATGTCAAAGAGCGCTTTATGGAAAAAGTGCTCGCGAAAATGATGGAGCTAAATGTTGGGAATGGCTTGGAGTCTGGTGTGACAGTTGGGCCAGTGATCACCATGGCTTCTAAGCATCGTCTGGAGGCTGTTATTGATCAGGCGTTACAAGAGGGGGCTACCATTGCTAACCGTCCTCAAAAGCTCGCAGGGCGCTTTATGGAGCCTGTAATTTTGGATAATGTCGATCAAGGCATGGCTATCGTGCAGCAAGAGTTGTTTGGGCCAGTATTACCCGTATTAACATTTGAAGATGATGAACAAGTGTTAGCAATGGCCAATGATACTGAGTATGGCTTAGCTTGTTATTTCTATACCGATAGCCTTAAACGAATTATCAAGTTCACTGAAGGCTTGGAATACGGAATGGTTGGTGTGAACGAAGGTATTATCTCGACAGAAGTTGCGCCATTTGGTGGTATTAAAGAGTCAGGTGTTGGGCGTGAAGGCGCGAAACAAGGGCTCGATGAATACCTAGAGACGAAATACATATGTCTTGGTGGCTTAAACTGATCTTTGGATGAGAGTGCAAAAGAGAAAGCTGGGTTTCTAAACCTGGCTTTTTTGTTTATAGAGCAAAGAGGAGAGAAGGGTGTATTTCTTCCAGATGCAAAAAAGCCGCATCAAGTGATGCGGCTTCTTCTAATATGGCTCCCCCTACTGGACTTGAACCAGTGACCTGCGGATTAACAGTCCGTCGCTCTACCGACTGAGCTAAGGAGGAACAAATTTTAATAAGTGGTGCCGACTACCGGAATCGAACTGGTGACCTACTGATTACAAGTCAGTTGCTCTACCTACTGAGCTAAGTCGGCACATTTTCATTAACAAGTAATTAACTTGCCAATTGAAAGTGGCTCCTCCTGCTGGGCTCGAACCAGCGACCTGCGGATTAACAGTCCGTCGCTCTACCAACTGAGCTAAGGAGGAATTGTCTTTTCTAAGAATAAATGGTGCCGACTACCGGAATCGAACTGGTGACCTACTGATTACAAGTCAGTTGCTCTACCTACTGAGCTAAGTCGGCGTACCGTTATTCTTTATATTGTTCGTGTTAGACACCAACAATTTTAAATTGTGGTGCCCGGAGGCGGAATCGAACCACCGACACGAGGATTTTCAATCCTCTGCTCTACCGACTGAGCTATCCGGGCGACGAGGTGTATTAAAAGGCTTTTCGGCTTTCAGGTCAACAATAAAATTTAAATAAAATATCGTTTGATGAAAATGTGCTCGGAGTGGGCTGTTTTTATGCGTTTTAAATAGGGATACATCATGTTTTAAGCTTTTCTAAGAAAGAAATTACGAGCTTGTTTGCTAAATAAATGCGACGAAAACAAAAAAAGCACGTTTGAAAACGTGCTTTTTAGTGAACAATTGACTTTAAACTAGTGCTTTACGGAGAACTTATTCACCCATCCTTCCAGTTCATTTGCCAAAGAGGCCAAACTTTGGGTGCTCGATCGGCTCTCTGTTACCACTGAATTTAGCTTACTTCCGCTCTCTTCAATCAGATTTATGCGGTGTGCAATGTCATCACTGACTTGCGTTTGCTCAGCTGCTGCCGTCGCAATTTGCTGACTCATTGCTGTGATAGATTCAAGCGCGGTAACGATCTGTTGGAGAGCTTCTGATGCATTCATCGATTCAGTTACTGTGCTTTCACTTGTTTCCGCACAGATTTCCATTGTATGAATGGCATTGCGAGAGCCTTCTTGAAGATTCGAGATCATGTGTTGGATCTCTTTTGTGCTGTCTTGAGTTCGACCTGCAAGATTACGCACCTCATCTGCTACTACAGCAAAGCCTCGTCCTTGTTCGCCTGCTCGGGCTGCTTCAATTGCAGCGTTCAAGGCTAATAGGTTGGTTTGTTCCGCAATATCCCCGATTACATCCAGAACTTTCACGATGTTGTTTACATCTTGATCGAGATCGGCAACCGCTTTACTTGCAGTATTCAGCTGAGTCGCAAGACCTTGGATGTTATCTACCGTACTGTGGATCAGTGATTGAGTGTGCTGACTTTGTTTATCTGCTTCATCGGTATTACGTGCTGTGTCACTAGCAGAGCTTGCCACATGGTTAGCGGAAGAAGCCATTTCTGTCATCGCTGTTGCAATCATTGCGGTCGATTGCTGCTGAGAAACGGTAAGATCGGCGATGGAATTTGAGCGCGACTCTACTGCTGATAGCTCATCGCGTAGAGCGTGCATCGATTGTTCAAGGTTAGTCACCATGGTTGCCAATGATTGGCTCATATTCTGAACCGCATGGTAGATACTGCCTTTTGGAGCGACGGTATCAAAGCTAGTTTGGATGTTACCTTGTGCAACCGCTTGAACCGCTTCTCGTACATCGTTAGGTTCACCTCCTAAGAGATTGAGCATTTTGCGAATTGAGATGATCAAGCCTCCAAGAATTGAACCTGCGATAACCAGACACAGCATAAGCTGCCACTGTGCTGTCGACCAAAAACGTGCATTCACTTCATTAAAGCCAATACCTGTGCCGACAACCCAACCCCAATGTGGTGTTTTTTCTGCTATTGAGTGTTTTTCTTCAATGCTGCCGTCGGCCTGTTTTTGGCTCCAGGTATATTCAACAATCTGACCTGTTTTGCGACCCAAAACATCTAGGATGAGTTGGCCTACGCTATTACCGCTGCCATCTTTAAAGTCATGGAAACTGGTTCCGTGTAGTTGAGGATCTAGTGGTGCGGCAATAAACATCATATTTTCGTCCGCCACATAAACGTACTCGTTGTCTTTGTAGATGTTGTTACGCAGTAGGCGTGTTGCGAGTGCTTTTGCTTCCTCTTCAGGCATCTTGCCTTCAACTGCCATTTTTTCTACTTCAGTCAGAATGCTGTATGCACTCTTGAATAGCTCAGTTACTCGAGCTTTGTTATCGAGGTTACTTGCGACGCGTAAGGTCCATAAACCTGTAGCGGTCAAGGCTAGCAAAGCTAACAGTATGATCGCGGATAATAAGTAGGCTTGAGTTTTTAATTTCATATTTGGCTCACAAAATGTGTCATTGCTATGCAAAGCATGGCTTATGTCAATAATCTAATAGCCGACGCATCTTATTGAAGAAGTGGTATTACGCCTACAAGCACGTATTGAAACTATGATGAGGATTAAATTTTTAGCGTGAAATAAGTATTTTTGAAGAGGGGATTTAATATTCGGTGATGTTTGGATATGAAGTGCGAAGCAAAGGAATATTAAAATGGAGAATAGGGCAGATGCAAAAAAGCCGCATCAAGTGATGCGGCTTTTTAAATTGGCTCCTCCTGCTGGGCTCGAACCAGCGACCTGCGGATTAACAGTCCGTCGCTCTACCAACTGAGCTAAGGAGGAACTATTCTGTTTGTGTCTTGCCATTCAGCAAGTGCACCAAA
>NZ_JBICJM010000038.1:0-6349 GCF_043103065.1 Vibrio sp. YQ_11
TAGTCAGCGTGTCCTGGACAGTCAACGTGTGCGTAGTGACGTGATGGAGTGTCGTACTCAACGTGTGAAGTAGCGATTGTGATACCGCGCTCACGCTCTTCTGGAGCGTTATCGATAGATGCAAAGTCTTTCGCTTCACCGCCGTAAACTTTAGCTAGAGTAGTACAGATAGCTGCAGTTAGAGTTGTTTTACCGTGGTCAACGTGGCCGATAGTACCAACGTTAACGTGCGGTTTCGTACGTTCAAATTTTTCTTTAGACATGAGTGGTCCCTCTAGGTACGGATTTTTGGTGGCCCAAATTGACCACGCAACCAAATAAAGATTATTGGTAAATCTAATATCAAAAGGAGATAACTTTGAGAGCTGGTGCTGATAGGCAGACTCGAACTGCCGACCTCATCCTTACCAAGGATGCGCTCTACCACCTGAGCTATATCAGCACTCAAATTAGAGTGGAGCGGGCAGCGGGAATCGAACCCGCATCATCAGCTTGGAAGGCTGAGGTAATAGCCATTATACGATGCCCGCAACACGTAACTCTGAGAGCTATTTCCTAAAGAATATGGTGGAGGGGGACGGATTCGAACCATCGAAGGCAGTGCCGGCAGATTTACAGTCTGCTCCCTTTGGCCACTCGGGAACCCCTCCAAATTTTTAAGCCATTCTAACTACTAAAGGAAAGAATGGTGCCGACTACCGGAATCGAACTGGTGACCTACTGATTACAAGTCAGTTGCTCTACCTACTGAGCTAAGTCGGCATAAGTGGTGCGCATTCTATTGAATGATTTTCTAGGTTGCAATAGCTATTTAAAAAAAAGTCGTAAAAATCGTTTTTTTAGTTTCAATTGCTGCAAAATCATACAAACCTCGCTTTTTAAAGCAAACTTTCGTGCTTTGTCGTTTGCTTTGCACGGTGCTTGTTGTATGTTCTTGCTCTCTACTAAACCAAGGATAAAAGAGACCCATGAGTCCATTTTTGTCATTTGACCGTGCCGAGTGGGCAGAACTGCGTAATTCTGTTCCGATGACACTCTCTGAAGACGATCTAAAGGCGCTTCAAGGCATAAATGAAAACCTCACTATGGAGGAAGCGGTAGAGATCTACCTTCCTTTGTCTCGTCTACTCAATTTATATGTACAGGCTCGCCAAAGTCGCAACTCTGTTCTTCAGCAGTTTCTAAATACCGAGGAACACGCTCCGCCATTTGTTATTGGCATTGCGGGTAGTGTGGCTGTTGGAAAAAGTACAACAGCTCGTATTCTTAAAGCACTGCTTTCTCGTTGGGAAAATCATCCCAAAGTCGCCTTAGTTACAACGGATGGCTTTCTGTATCCCAAAAAGGTTTTGGAAGAGCGCGGTATCATGCATCGCAAGGGTTTTCCCGAATCTTACGACATCAAACGTTTGGTAGAATTTGTTTCTGATGTAAAGGCGGGCAAGCCAAATCTTGAAGTACCTGTTTACTCACACATCACATACGACATTACTGATGAGCTAAAAAAAGTCGACCGACCTGACGTGCTGATTATTGAAGGCTTAAACGTATTACAAAGCGGTATGGACTACCCACATGATCCACATCGAGTATTTGTATCTGATTTTCTTGATTTCTCAATTTATGTTGATGCGGAAAGTGAAACGATAGAGCAGTGGTATGTCGAGAGATTTTTGAAGTTTCGCCGCGGAGCTTTTACTAAACTAGGCTCCTACTTCAGCCACTATACGCAGCTGTCGGTCGATGAAGCGAAAAGTAAAGCGAAAGAAATTTGGCGCAATATTAATGGACTCAATCTGGAATCGAACATTCTTCCAACCAGAGAAAGAGCCCATTTGATCCTCCACAAAGGTGTTAACCACCTTGTCGACAAAGTATCGCTAAGAAAGTAAAGGGGCTCAGTCCCCTTTTCTCAACGAAATTTCTCCGCCAATGTAGGTTTCCAAACCATTTTCAGTTTTGAGCACCACCCCACCCTGTTGGTCGATACCTTGTACCACTCCGTGTATTTCTCTCGGTCCCATAAGAAGCTTAACCGGTCGGCCGATAAAGTTGTCCAAACGATTCCAACGTTCAACAAAACCACCCAGTCCAGTCAGTTCATATTCTTCTAACGCGGCTTTCCAATGTTTGATAAGACGTATCGCCAATTGAGTTCTATCGATACTCACTTCATTGGAAATTTGGTTGAGCGTTATCCAGGGTTGATCAATACCGGGCTGCACATCAGGCATGCCAATATTTAATCCCATTCCAATCACTAAGTGAGCTGCGCCTCCTGCTTGACCAGACATCTCCACTAAAATACCGGCTAATTTTTTATCTTGATAGTAGATGTCGTTTGGCCACTTAAGCTTAACACCTTGGATACCGATACTTTCCAGTGCTTCGACTGCTGCAATACCCACGACCAAACTCAATCCCATTGCGGCTGCCATACCCGCATCTAAACGCCAGTACATAGACAAATATAGATTGGTGCCAAATGGCGATATCCATTGACGTCCGCGACGACCGCGCCCCTGCGCCTGATATTCAGCGATACAAACTCGCCCTTTATCGGATTCACTGACTTTCTCTAACAAATATTGATTCGTTGAATCGATCACGGAAATCAGTTCTACCGGAGTGCTAATGGCATTTTTCAGACGAGTTTCATCGAGTAATTGAAGAGGATGAGCCAGTTGATAGCCTCGTCCTTGGATACGATAAATATCCACTCCCCAATCATTCAACCCTTTAATGTGCTTTGCAATTGCCGCTCTAGAAATGCCCAGTTGTTGTCCAAGCATTTCACCTGAATGAAAACCGCCATCGCTGAGTGTTTTAAGGATATGTAGCTTCACTGAGTGTTCTTTTCTCATTGAGCCGCCTCAATCTTAGCGAGATTAGTTTCACCTTGACGATTCATAAAGCGCACTTCGTGTTCGAGTTCAATTTGGTACTTATCCCACACCGCCCTTTTCACCAGAGAAGCAAGTGCAACCACGTCATCAGCACTGCAGTTGTCGACATTTGTTAATACCAACGCTTGTAAAGGGTTCACCTGAGCACCGTTGACTGAAATACCTTTCAAACCACACTGGTCAATCAGCCAACCGGCTGCCACTTTCATTCCCTCCTTTGCAGGGTAAGCCACCATGTCGCTATGCTTTCGAATGAGTTGATCATAATGATCTTGGCTGATCACAGGGTTTTTAAAGAAACTCCCTGCGTTACCGACTTTAGCTGGGTCTGGCAGTTTCTCCATACGAACTTGGCACACACGTTCAAAGATTGCATTTGGACTTAATTCGTTTTCAGGGATGTTTTGTAACGGCCCATATTGATTCTTCGGCGTCCATCGCTTCGGCAGCTTCAAGCCAATGGCTGTGACAAAGCATTTTTGATATAGATCATGTTTGAAAACTGAATCTCGATACCCAAATTCGCAGTCTTCCGCACTCATCCGCCTCGTTTTTAAAGTCGTCAAATCCAATACATCGACGTAGCTACAAAGATCTTTTAGTTCAACCCCGTATGCACCGATGTTTTGGATCGGAGCTGACCCAGCACAACCGGGAATCAAAGCTAAGTTTTCGATCCCGCCCATACCTTGGGCAACACACCAAGCCACCAAACTCGGCCAGTCCTCCCCACCTTGAACATGCAGAAGATAATCTTCATGGGTTTCTGAAACCGATTTCCCCAAAAGGCGGTTAACAATGACGAGACCATCAAAATGTTCAGTAAATAGAACATTGCTGCCTTTACCCAAAAACAACTTCGGCAGACCTTGAAAAGCAGGATCATGATAGAGGCTGATTACATCATCTATCGAGTCAACAATAGCTAAGTAGGAGCAAGTCTGCTCGATACCAAAAGTGTGAAAAGCCTTGAGGCTTGCGTGTTCTTTAATTTGCATAGTGATTTGCAACGCCAGATAAGATTCTCTTAAACTGGGCACATTCTACCCCAGTTAACTTTTAACCGCAGTGACAATACCTAACTCAATAATCATAGAAGTGTTAAATCCGATCAAACTCCCTTTGATCAAAAAGCTCTATAAAGCCCATTACCCCTCCGGGCGAGCCAAAAAAGATGAACTCATCATCACAGCCAGTCTTGAGGGTATGATCGCCGGACTACTAAGATTAAAAACCGTAGAGCAATATCGCTTATTAACAGGCATGCTCGTCATCCCAGAAGTTAGAGGCACAAACGTTGGCCACACTCTGCTAGAGCATTGCGAGAACAAAGTTTTCGAAGATGGTGATTATTGTTTCGCTTTTAGCTACTTAGAAAAATATTATGCTCAACATGGTTTCGAAACCATTGACAGTCATGAGCTGCCGAACTCCTTAAAGATTGCCTTTCAACGTTATGTTGATAGCGGCAAAGATCTCATTCCAATGCAATTTATCCCTTCAAAGGTTTCAAAGCGTGCGCTTTAGTAGCCAGGGAAATCATATCTTTGGTAAAATATAAGGTTCGCAATATTGCACTAAAATAAGGTACTCACACCGATATGATAGTAAATAGGAATCCATTCGAGCAGTTGCCTAGTCTCGCAATCAATCCTGAAGACTTTGATGTTCTGTACTCTGCAGAAACATTTCGAACTCGTCTTTTAGATGCGATCAGCAAAGCAACGTCACGAATCTACCTAGTCGCTCTATATCTGGAAGATGATGAAGCTGGGCGTGAAATACTCACTGCACTTTACGAAGCCAAGCAGCGTAATCCAGGATTAGACATTAATATCTGTGTTGACTGGCACCGAGCACAACGCGGCCTTATTGGTGCAGAAACATCAGAAGGCAACTCAGCGCTTTATAAAGCGTTTGCTGACCAATACCAACATGCCATCCCTGTTTATGGTATCCCCGTTCGCGGTCGAGAAGTATTTGGTGTACTTCATTTAAAAGGCTTCGTCGTCGACGATACCGTGATTTACAGTGGCGCTAGCCTTAATAACGTTTATTTGCAGTACCATGGTCGCTATCGATTTGATCGCTACCATGTTATTAAGCACAAATCCCTTGCAGATACGATGGTGAACTTCGTTCAAAATGAAATGATTGCTCACCCTGCAGTAAACGACTTGGCCGATCGAGATAAGCCGGAAACCAAAGAAATTAAATCGGCAATTCGCCAACTTCGCTCTTCTCTTGCTCAAGCCAACTATCAATTTGCCCATGAGGCAGCAGCGGAAGATAAAGTAAAGATCACACCTCTTGTTGGTCTTGGTAAGCGTCGAAACTTACTAAACCAGCAAATCGTCAAGCTACTAGCAGCAGCAAAGAACGAAATTTTCATCTGTACGCCATACTTTAACTTCCCTAAATCAATTCACCGGGAAGTAAAACGTGCGATGAAACGCGGAGTAAAAGTAACGATCGTGGTAGGAGATAAAACCGCGAACGATTTCTATATCTCTCCAGAAGAAGATTTCAAAACCATTGGTGGTCTTCCTTACCTTTACGAGGTAAATCTACGCCGCTTTGCCAAAGCAAATGAGGCGAACATTGCAGCTCGCAAGCTTTCAGTGCACTTATGGAAGCATGAAAACAACAGCTTCCACCTAAAAGGTATCTGGGTTGATAAACGATACATGCTGCTTACGGGTAACAACTTAAATCCGCGTGCTTGGTCTCTCGATCTTGAAAATGGTTTATTGATTCAAGATGACTACGCAAACCTTACTCATAAGTTTGAAGATGAAGTAGCCAGAATCCTTGAACATACGCAGCTAATCTGCACTTACAAACAGTTGGAAAAAGTCGAAGATTACCCGCTTGCTGTACAAAAACTCGTGAGAAAAATCACTCGCTTAAAAGCTGACGGTGTTTTAAAGCGCATCCTTTAAATATCTTACGCTTATTTGTCTTTCGAAAGCCCAACTTATGTTGGGTTTTTTTGTACACGGCAGATCAAGTGATTTCTATTTTTCAAAAGACATATCTCACCCTGAAGACCCCCACACACTTTTTAAACATAAATACAGAGCGAGTATTTGATTAGTTCTAAGCACCTTAGAACGGCTTAAAAAAATACTTATTAAAGGATTGAAACTGGACTTACTCTCGAAAAAACAGACAAAGGTAGTTAACACACTATCGAATTCGCATGCTTAATCTTCTAAGTTGAATCAAACCAACAAACTCATGTTTCCACTACATGATTAAGTAAGCAATATCGACAAAATGGAAATTGAGAAAAACGAGTCCTGTCTAGACGTTATGAAAATCATAATTAGGAGGAGAGTATTGGAGATGAATACGGCACTTTAAAATGACTAGCTAATCTTTCATGGCGAAGCTAGTAGGATTGAACTCAACCGAGAATAGTCTTTCGACAGCCCCTAAAA